>JAHDCE010000540.1 GCA_020630045.1 Saprospiraceae bacterium
AGTAAATTTCATTCATTCAGACTGTTTGTGTGTAATATATGCTCAATAAAGAATTTAAACTCAGAATTTAGTAAAAATCAAAAGATATTTGATTTCCGAAATAAAAATGCAACAATGTTGCACAATTAAAAAACAAGCCCTATATTGCAACAATGTTGCACAAAATGCTTTTTAAACACCCTATGTGAAAATAAGAGAGAGTGAATGCAACATTTTTATGTGCTGGTTTATTCAATAATGATTCAAACCGCTTCGATAAAGATCGAAGCGGTTTTTTCTTTTCCCAAAGCTCAAACCCTTCAGGAAATTGAGTATGAATTCATTAATTTCGTGGCATTCATTCATTTCAAACGCATTATTAACATGACACGCACACTCCCCTTATTTATCGCGGCCATGTTCCTTTACCTAGGAACCAGTGCCCAACACATTTCCGACTTCATATCCATCGAACCCGGTGGCCAAGGAACGACATTCGATTTCCCGGAAGGGACACATACTTGGCAAAAGATGATCATCAACGGTGATGCCCTGACCGCCGGCGGCACTATGCCCGACAACCATGACTTCGCCGGGTATGTCCCCATAGACGGAAGCAGTACCACCGGATATTTGAGTATCAACTCGGAACTGACTCCGGGTGGCGTCACCATCCTTGATATCAACCACGACCCGGTCACCAAACTCTGGGATGTAGTAGCATCAGAAGCCGTAGATTTTTCAAGTGTCGGAGGAACGGCACGGAATTGTTCCGGACACGTTACTGCTTGGGGCACCATCATTTCTTCCGAAGAAACCAACCAATGACAACAACTCAGATGGTTACTATGACTTGGGCTGGAATGTAGAAATCGACCCCGCCTCCAAATCAGTCATCGCCAAAAGATGGGCAATGGGTAATTTCGCTCACGAAAATATCGCAATGCTTTCTAATGACAGAACGGCATACCAAGGAGCGGACTCCAATCCTGGCTACTTGTATAAATTCGTTGCGGACAGTCCGCAAGATTTAAGTTCGGGAGCATTGTATGTGTACTCCGGTTCCAAAAATGGTCCGGGCAACTGGATTCAACTTGCCAACTCCACTCCTGCTGAGCGAAACACGACCCTTTCACAATCAGCAGCAGTAGGCGCCACTGTTTTCAATGGTATCGAAGATGTGGAAATCGGCCCCGACGGTTGGGTATATTTTGCTGTGAAAGGCGAAGATCAAGTATATCGATTCCAAGACTCCGATCCGATTTCAGGAACGACGGTTCCACAAATGGAAACATACGTAGGAAACGCTTCTTACGATATCGTTTGGGAAAACGGAGTGACTACCGTTGACTGGGGAACAGGCAATGACAACTTAGCATTCGACAACCAAGGAAACCTTTGGGTCAATCAAGACGGTGGTGACAACTACATTTGGGTCGTTCGTGCCGGACATACCCAGGCCAGCCCCCAAGTCGATATTTTCGCTCGCGCGCCATTCGGCTCCGAATCGACAGGCATCACATTTACACCGGACAACAATTTCATGTTCTTGTCCCTACAACATCCTTTGTTCACAAATGGTGTTACGGTACAAACCGATGCAGCGGGCGAAGACATCGGATTCGCAAATGACATCACCTTAGTTATCGGTCTGAAAGGAATATTGGGCAATGCCTGCCCGGCAGCAGGAACCCCTTGTGATGATGGTGACAACACAACACTTCATGACATGGAAGACGGTAGTTGTAATTGTGCGGGTCTACCCATCTCGGGCAATCCGATGTATTTGATTTCCAATGGCAGCGACGATTCCGAAGAAGCGAATGATGGAAGCATTGATATTTCCAGTTCGGATATCGAATTGGTTGACGACCCTTCTTTTGGAGGAAATGGAAACAACCAGACCATCGGACTTCGATTCAGGGATGTCATGATACCCGCAGGAGCGACCATTACAAATGCATACATCCAATTTACCGTAGATGAAACGGATTCCGGTACGACCAATGTCAATATCGTCGGTAACAATGTAGATGACGCCCTACCCTTCTCAGAAATGAATAATGATATTTCGAGTCGTACGGCGACATCCACCATTGTCGCTTGGAATAATATTCCCGACTGGGACAATGTCGGCGAAGCCGGACCACTTCAACAAACACCCGACCTCAGCGCTTTGGTACAAGAAATCGTCAGTCGCCCCGGCTGGATGCCCGGCAATGCATTGGCATTCATGTTCTCGGGTTCCGGTGAACGTACCGCAGAAGCATTCGAAGGTGAACCGGCTTCCGCTGCGAAATTGATTTTGGAATATGACGTTCCTCCTTGCCCGGCTCCAACCAATACAGCATATACTATCCTAAGCACGACCTCTGTCAAAATCACTTGGGACGCTGTACCGGGCGCCGTGTCTTATCAAGTACGGTACCGTTTGAAAACGGCTGACAACAGCGCTCCTTGGCAATTGGCGGGAGCAACCGGAAGTTCTAGAACATTAACCGGGTTGGTCAATGCTCGGCTGTATGAATATCGAGTCCGCGTTTTCTGCAACGGTCAATGGTCCGCTTTGTCTGAGTTGGATAGATTTTTCATGGCGACATGCGACATGCCGACCAATCTCGCTTGGTCCCAGTACCCTAACGGAGACTATAAATTGGAATGGGACAATGTTCCTGATTTTGTAAAATATCAAATCCGACTACGTGTTGCAGGTACCTCCGCATGGCAGGTGCTCGGAACTACGCCGGGCAATAACTTCAAGCGCTTTACCGGTGCAAATGCATTGGCACCTAGTACGACTTACGAGTACCGTGTAAGGGCTTATTGTACCGACGATTCCTGGTCGCAATTTACGCCTAATGCCTTCTATACTACGATGGCGGCAAGATTACTCGGAAATGCCCTTGAGCAAGTTTCTGAATTCTATCCCAATCCGGCCGAAGATATCCTTCATTGGAATTATTCCGCAGTCGGTGAAGGAGAAGTTTCCCTACAAATGATGGATGCCCTAGGCCGTGTCGTATTGCAACGTCAGGTTTCGAATTCCCTTCCGGGAAATAATAACATGAAGGTGGATGTTTCCGGATTATCGAATGGTATTTATTTTATTAAAACCACCTATCCGGACGGAACGTCACAGGTTGACCACATTCAGATCAAATAATTTCGAGAATAAAATTTAGCAATAACCAATATCTTTGTCAACGCCGATACTCTTCGAGTATCGGCGTTTTTTTAAGTACCTGGACAAAAGTAATTGAATAATGATTTTCATGGGTACTTTTG
>JAHDCE010000541.1 GCA_020630045.1 Saprospiraceae bacterium
CAAATTCGTCGATTGGTTTCCTGGATCTGAAAATGAGGAATTCGGTCCTCGTATTTTATTTGATGAGTCATTTTTAGGATTGATTAAAATTGATTTGGGAGATTTTGATAATGATGGAGATTTAGACTTGGTAGGATTGTCACAGAACCACCACCCTTTTATTCAGGAGAATTTAGGAGGATTTGTTTTTGGAGAAAAAACGATAATACCTGATGTTAATATGAGTGCCCAGCAAGTTAAAGTTAAAGATATGAACCAAGATGGGAGAGCTGATATATTGTTTTCTGGTCTTTTTAAATTAAGTGATGTTTTCGGTTATTCAGAACACCATCGATTTGATAATTATCTTTATTATAATCTAGGAGGTGGGAATTTTTCTTTACCTGAATCCACCCAGTCTAGTATTTTAAGCTGGCACGAATTAGTCGATTTGGATAATGACGGACTCGTAGATATTTTAGAATTCCAATCTTCGACAGATGGGGATGGTTATTCTTCTCATGGAATTTACTTTAGTAAAAATCTTGGTGTAGATGGTTTTACCCGACAATTGATATCAAGCGGCGGTTTACGAATAGACGCCGTGGAGGTGGAAGATGTCGATTTGGATGGAGATTTGGATGTTTTTTTTTCATATCGGTATTCGACATATTCAGGAGGAGGAATTGGGATTCGTTGGTTAAAAAATGATGGTGGGGAATTTACACTAAAATTTACTCCGAATTTTGGCGGAAATAAGTTTGCCCCATTAGGAATAGCCGATCAAAATGGAGATGGAGAGAAAGATATTATTTTCTGTAATGGAAGTTTTATGCGTGCACTTGACAATCTAGGAATGGATGAGTTTAGTTATCCGAATGATATTGAAACTTTGCCAATGCCCGCAACCGAACCGTCGTTAATTTTCTTTGATGATTTGAGGAATGACGGTGGTAAGAATCTAGTCATTTTTGATCATGTCGATAAGGTCTTTCTTCACCATGTAACAGGAACGACTCAATTCATTGTTCAAAATATTGAAGGGGAATACAATTATTATGATAATTTGATAATTGCTGATGGAGATAATGATGGCATTAAAGATTTTTTCTTTATGACCAATGGAGGGAAGGTGATTATGATGTTGAGTAATCGGGAAATTTATAAAGTATCCGGTA
Organism: Saprospiraceae bacterium; assembly: GCA_020630045.1. GTDB lineage: Bacteria > Bacteroidota > Bacteroidia > Chitinophagales > Saprospiraceae > JAHDCE01. The sequence continues at coordinate 1,158 of JAHDCE010000541.1, forward strand.
AATTATTTTGGGACGAAAATGAAAATGGCATTTACGACGAAGGAGAGCATCGACTCGATGGACGAGTCGAATCGGAACCCGCGGCATTAGGGCGTATTTATTCGGATACTACTTATTCTTTGTACTTGACCAACGGCGACTACCAAATCCAAGCTCCTGAAATAGAAAACTGGACCTTAAATTCCACCCCGACTCAATATGACATCACAATCACCGAACCCATCGACACCTCCGGCTTCGATTTCGGTTACATCCCTGCAGAAGATATCGCCGAAATGACCGGCACCCTCACCTCGGGAGTGACCGTCTGTGACGAGTGGGTCAACTTCCATTTCATATGGAAAAATACCGGCACCACCATTCTCGACGGACAGGTGACCGTCACCCTGGATTCATTCATACAAGACATCGATTTTCTGTCCCATCCTGCGAGCGCTATACTGAGCGACCACCAATTCAGATGGCAATACGAAGACATCTATCCTGGACAGACATTGACCAAAAATATCAAGCTGCTGATGCCCGGCGTAGCGGACGGCTTCGAACTCGGACAAACCGTCAATGTCAAAGCGAATTTACAGATGAACGCCAACGATGCGGAACCCGTTATCACCGACAATTATACTGTCCAGTACAACCCGGTCATATTATGTTCTTATGATCCGAATGACAAACTCGTAACACCCCAACGGAACGAAAACAATCCGATATATGAAGGCGAGTATTTGAACTACACCATCCGATTCGAAAATACGGGGAACTATTACGCCCGAGATGTGATCATTCGTGACTTAATCTCCCCATTGTTGGATTTGAGTACCTTTCGGATGTTAGGTAGTAGCCATCCGGATGTTCTCTCAATATCTATCTACGAAAACTTGTTGGAATTCAAATTCGAAGACATCGACCTGCCTTGGACCGATCTCGACCCGGAAGCTTCCCAAGGCTTCGTCTCGTTCAGTATCAAACCCTATCCCGGACAGGAGTTGGGTACCTTGTTCGAGAACAAGGCGGGCATTTATTTCGATAGTAATCCGCCCATCATCACCAACACCATTTCCAATCTGTTATCGGAGCACCACACCGTCTCCATTGATGATTCCCCTTCCGGGGAAATCGGCTGGACGGTCTTCCCGAATCCTGTAGAGGACATCCTTCATATTGAAATAAGGGATGCCGGTTCCCCTAGCGGATTCCTAGTGGAAATCACGGACATGTTAGGCCGTTCCTTATATCAATACGAAATGAATGGCAAGTTGGATATCCCCGTTTCGAATTGGAATAACGGCTTCTATTTTATATCCATAAAAGATGACGATGGAAAAAGAATTGGAATCCCTGAATCCATACTGAAACAGTAATGGAAAATGTAAGCCCCGCGACTTGTCGCGGGGCTTTTTATTTCCATAAAAGACATCTCCGGCCATTGGGTAGGGAAGACTCGGTCGTTTGTGAAGGAGTGGTTGTAAATGAAACCCCTCACATTTTCGCTATTTGGAATCTATGTCTGAAGAATTCCTTATTTTACATTCAAATCGAGAAATGGAAAACCTATGAAGTATTTATACGCTTTTGTTTTATTGTTGTTTACCGTTGGTACATTATCCGCTCAAATTCCGTATTTGATTGAAAAAGAGTTAATTAATTATGGAATCTCTTATGACAGATTGATTCATTGGCAAGAAGTCGATAAAGATAATGATGGGGATGTCGATATCGCTTTCACTTATTTGACGGACGAGGGAGGCAAACAAAATATTTCATGGATGGAAAATGATGGTAATGGTATTTTTACTTTCAGGCAAACCAATATCACTTTAAATGTTTCTACCGTTGAAGTTAATTTGCCTTTGTTTAAAATCGGAGATTTAGATAAAGATGGGGTTTTTGAAATTATATCTCATTGTCGGGTAGTATCCGGGTGTTATGGAAGAATTTGGAAGGAAACCGCGAATCCATGGGAATATGAACCTGATGGTGTTTTTTTTATAGAGGCATTTGACTTGGATGTTGTTGACTTGAACGGAGACGGTCAAATGGATATGGTCTATAAGAATGAAGATGAGGAGATAGGGGTTGTCAGAAAAGATGGAGC
>JAHDCE010000010.1:0-11166 GCA_020630045.1 Saprospiraceae bacterium
ATTGATTATTTCATATTCAACAATTTTTCCAAGGCTTCCAGATGTGCATTGAATGCCTTTCGTCCCGCAGCGGTCGCCCGGTAGCTGGTTTGTGGTTTTTTACCCACGAATTGCTTACGGACCTCGATATATTCATTTTTCTCCAACGCCTTTATATGGCTGGCTAGATTGCCGTCCGTTGCACCCATGACCTCTTTCATGGTTTTGAACTCTACCCAGTCATTGACCAATAGCACGGACATGATCCCCAACCGCATCCGGTTGTCGAATACCTTATTCAAGTTATTGATAATGTCCTTCATGCACGTTATCTGTCATACTTCATATACATCCGGATGCCATATATGATATGGAACACTCCGAAACCCAGGGCCCAAAATAACAAGCCGTTTCTGATATACCAAGTAGCTAGTAGTCCCAAGAGTATTTCGGCGATACCTAAGTATCGGATGTCTTCTAACGTATATTTACTTCCGTTGATGAGCGCCAACCCGTAAAAGATCAACATAGCGGGGGCGATAATGCCGAAGTGCCCCAATTTGAGGAGCATGATGCAGAACACACCGCCTGTCACCAAAGGAATCAAGAAATTGGATAACAATTTTAGTGATGATTTCGTCACAAGGGACTCACCCGCCCTTTTGGCCTTCCTTGCGGAAAAATAATAGCCGATAGCGATAGCTAACACCAGTACGATAACGGCATCTAAAATGAAAAACGTCTTATAGTCCAATCCCCATTTTTCGTATCCCGGACTTTGCACATAGTACCAACGTTCGCCTCCTAGGGGAGAAATACCCAAATAGAGATATATGGCAGCCGCTCCTAACAGTGCTACAACACCGGCACCAACTCCGGAAAGTCCGCTCAAGGAGATAAATCTCGATGATTGTTCCATCATGGAACGGATATACGCTAAGTCTTCTATATGGTTTTTTTCGCTCATTTAAAAAGAACTTTGAATTACAAAGTAAGTTCAAAAAACCGGAACTTGCAAGATGTTCGCCCTTTTTTTCTTTGAGAAATAGTATCCGTTCCCCGGAAGGGGAGAATTAGTGAGTAGTAAGCGAGTATTTGATTTTACGCCTTCCGGCGAAATAATTAGACCTAGGAATCCATATGGGATGAATAAACCCGAACTACAGGTTCGCCTTGTTCCGAGTATAAATAGTAAATTCGCAGTTTGGAATATTTGAACCATGAGTAAAAACAAGTTGCGTAAGTTTTCGGATATGATATCCTTCCCGAATTACTACCAGAGCTTCGATTGGAAGACTTCCACATTGAAGGCGAAAGGTTTGGTAGATGTGGAAATGTCCGGATGTTGGCGGAAAGAACATTTCAAAAATGAAAACCCTCTTGTCCTTGAGTTGGCATGTGGGGGAGGAGAATATACTGTAGGACTGTCGGCGATGTATCCGGATAAAAACTTTATCGGCGTCGATATCAAGGGCAACCGTATTTACAGGGGTGCTAAACAATGTTTGGAAAACGATTATTCGAATGGAGCGTTTTTGCGTTGCCGAATTGAAATATTATCCAATTTTTTTGAAGCAGGAGAAGTAGATGAGATTTGGATTACATTTCCCGATCCTTTTCTTCGCAAGGGGAAAGCCAAAAAACGATTGACCAGTCCTAGGTTTTTAGATGAATATAGAAAAGTATTGAAGCCCGGAGGGTTGGTTCACTTGAAAACGGATGAACCCAATTTGTATGCCTATACTTTAGAAGTCATCGAAGAAGATGAGAAATGTACCCTGCTTTATCAGGACGATGATATTTATTCCAAGGAGCTTCCCTTGCCGGAGCTGGGCATCAAAACGTATTATGAACAGCTACATGAAGACCAAGGAGCAACAATCAAGTACGTTCGATATACCATTCATTAATGGTTTGTAATTTTCTGTTATATTATTTCGAGTTTAACAAAACAGTAATTTTACGTCAATTGAGTTACTAGGAAAAACATTGTATCTTTGTAAAAGATGGCAAGTAGGATACTACATATCATGTTGGCTTTATTGGTGTGGATTTCCACCACCGGTTTTACGGCCAATTTCCATTACTGCAAAGGTGAATTAAAGTCCTTCGCATTCGTCGTCCTTCCCGAAAATTGTCATGAAACGGATGCTTGCCACATAGAGAAAGCGGTGAAATCATGCTGTGCCAAATCCGCAAAGGCATGTGAGCAACCGGAAGGAAATGACAACTGTTGTGATAATGAAACAGAGTGGCTGCAACTTGAAACCGATTTTACTGGCGACTATTTCTCTTGGGAAACCCCGGATGTCGAATGGATGCCCATATCCATCACGAAACCATTTCAAGTAGAAACGGCCATTTTTTCAACTATAGTTCCTTTTGAATTTTACCGCCCCCCTCCCTTGGTGATGAAAATTTTCATCCGGGTGCAATCTTTTCTTTGTTAGTAGTGATGTTTGATGAATGTCCATGCCTAGGGCATTAGACATCGAACGATATGTTTTTACACTACATATAGTATTATGTTATTACAAGTTTGGAAACGAGGATTTGTCCTTGTTGTATTTTTGGTCGCTTTGCCTTGGGTGATTTGGTCGCAAGGACCTCCGATTTCAGGTGACAAGCCCATTATGCTAGGGGCGAAGCGGAAGGTCGTCAAAACATTGTCTGAAATCCGAGTGATGGAAGATGATGACGTTTTTGCAAGGTTGCCATTGATGTTTCATTACCTACCTACTTCGGATATGTTGACAGCAATTCACCTGCCATTATTGGTAAACGAGGCGGGAATGTCATTGGGAGATTTGGATCTGATGTACAAGTACCAATATTTCCGGAAGGACGGAAAGGCTAAGACATTTCGGATGGTAGCGAAAGCGGTGCAAACGTTTCCGACAGGAAAAGATGTCGATAATCCGGATATTGGTATCAAAGCGTTTCAAACTTATATCGGAACGGTAGCGGGATATGAAACCATCAAATACGGTATTTCCGGGGAGTTGGGTTTCAAACTGGTTTTTGACGAAGAACACAGTCATGTCTTTCGACAAAAATTAGGATTTGGATTGCCTTTGCTCAAGCCGGCTTATCCGGTTAATCAGCTCAATTTGTATTTTGAGTATCAGTCGGATTATTTTACTGAAAATCGAGGATATCGATTGTTGTACGCCCAAGGCATCCAATATGCCAAGGGACAGTGGACATATGAAGTGTCCGCACAATTCCCCTTGGTTCAAAATGTACCGGATGGGGCTTTATTTAAGTACGCGTTCCTGTTGGGGACGAGATACGTATTTTAAAATTTTAAAACTCAAAAAGATGAAAAAGATAATTGTAATCGTCGCAGCGTTGTTTTTTACCGTTGCCACATATGCGCAAAATGATGCGTTTTCTATAAAAGTAGACGGTCTGGGATGCCCTTATTGTGCATTCGGACTAGAAAAGAAAATGAAAGAGATGGATCAAGTGAAGACTGTCAATATCGACATCGAAACAGGTACATTGGAGTTTGACGTTCCTTCTTCGGACGCACTTGGATTGGATGATGTATTCGCTCAAATCAACAAGGCAGGATATACGCCAGTCAAGGGAAAAGTAATCCGAGGAGATGGTGAAGAGGAAGAGTTGGAAGGCGAAGTGAAATCCAAGAAAAGAAAGAAAAAGGGAAGCGGATTTTGACGAATTCGAATTTCCGTGTAGAAATAATTTTTTACTCTCTCTTTTGCATCGTCCCCGCCTCGGGGGCGGTGCTTTTTTATATCCTGATTTCTTGTGTAATGAAATTGTATCAAATACACCGTGCAAAAAGTAATTTTGATTTTTGAAAATGTCTTTTGTCTCAACTCTGCTTCACATCCTCACCTTAATAGCTTTGGCTATTAGGTTCCGGGTGTTCATTGATTTGAGATAAAATCCAATTCCCAAAATTTCAAACAACTTATTGCAAAGTGTATTAAATTGAACTCGAAACCCATCCATAATGGCAGATATATTCGATCCGGAAAAACGGAGTTATGTAATGAGCCGCGTCAAGAGCAAAAACACCAAACCTGAAATGTTGGTGCGGAGCTTCTTGCCTGCCAATGGGTTTAGATACCGCTTACACGACAAACGTTTACCGGGTAGCCCAGATATCGTTTTGAAAAAATATGGTGTGGTGATTTTTGTCAATGGTTGTTTTTGGCATGGACATAAAGCTTGTAAAGACGGAACCCGGTTGCCGGAAACCAGAAGGGAATGGTGGAAGGCCAAGATTGATCGGAACAAGAAAAGGGACTTGCGGAAAATTGCTGATTTGTTGTCTTTGGGTTGGCAAGTGATTACAGTATGGGGATGCGAATTAAAACCCAAGAAACGAGAAGCTACTTTGGTACAGCTAGCGGAAACATTGAGGAACGTTCTGAAAAAAAGAGGTGCTAGTCTAGATTGATATGATCTCTTTATATACACCATTCCGATATTCCATCCCTTGCCTCGATTCTTCATTCGTCAACAATTCCTGAATATGGAATTCGTGAAATTCTTAAATAAGATTAAATTCAAACAGCTTCTAAATTGAACGATTATTGACTTCAGCCATTAATATCGTTATACAGACGGTTTCCCGTAAGGGAATTCCATATTCTATCCTTAGTTTTGTCCAAAATTAGATTTGAACACATGAAGTCCATTTATTTCATGCTTTTCGCCCTAGCGGGTATTACAGTCATGTTTTCCTGTACCTCTGATCAAGAAAAAAACATTAGAGACTACTACGTTCCGTTCGAATCCTTGAAGGAGGAAGGCCTGGTTTTTGAATTCAGGTCATCCACTTCGGATTCTATTCCTCCTAGGTATTGGTATTACAAAACCTTTGAAACCGATACCGGAACATTTATCGCCAATTCTTTTTACGATTATGCTTTTGTCAATAGACAGTTGGTAGTTGAAGAAGTGGTGGATGAAGGGATACTCGCCAAACAATATCAATTCATGGCGATTCATCCCCAGCAGGATGGACATACGGTAGTTCGTGCAAAATTGAACGATATAGGGGTGTTTCCCTTTAAGGTAAGGAAAAATGGAGGTGTGTTTGTAATGGGGTTGGAATATGATGATCCCAACGACCCGAAAGAACACGTAAAACTCATCCGGGAACGTCGATATCTCAAAGACACGATTTACACTTACAAAGGCGAAGATATACCGAGTGTGTTATTCGAATCCAAGGAAAGGAGAATGTTTACCCATGAAGTGGATGGTGATTTCGATCATACCGATTTGGCATATGAAATATATGCTAAAGGATACGGTTTGGTTGCAAAATCCTATTCCATAGGAGGGGTTAATATGGAATATTCCCTATACGATACTTATGATTTGAAGGAGTTTGAAAAAAAGGCTGCCGTGTATTGGGGCAAGGAGGTCGATCTTGATCCGTTAAAGTAACTTGAGAAATAAATTATGTTCAAAATATCCGCACCATTCCAACCGACCGGAGATCAACCGCAAGCCATTAAGGAATTGACAGAAGGTGTGCTGTCCGGAGAAAAATACCAGTGCTTGTTAGGGGTGACCGGTTCAGGGAAAACGTTTACGATGGCGAACGTCATCAAAGACCTGAACCGCCCGACTTTGATATTGACCCACAACAAGACATTAACCGCTCAGTTGTATTCGGAGTTTTGCCAATTTTTTCCGGAGAATGCGGTGGAATACTTTGTATCGTATTACGACTATTACCAACCGGAAGCATATGTTCCGGTAACGGATACATTCATAGAAAAAGACCTCGCCATTAACGAGGAAGTGGACAAGCTACGACTTAGGGCAACTTCTTCCGTATTGTCAGGGAGACGGGACATTGTAGTCGTCGCATCCGTATCCTGTATTTATGGTATGGGCAATCCTGATGATTACAAAAAAGGCATCATCCGCATCCATAAAGGAATGACCATTTCTAGGAACGGATTGTTGTATCAACTCGTGGATAGTTTGTATTCTCGGTCTGAGAATTTGACAAGGGCGACTTTCAGGGTGAAAGGGGATACGGTCGATATCAATTTGCCCTATGTCGAATACGGATACAGGATTACATTCTGGGGAGATGAAATAGAAGAAATCGAACGTTTGGAAATCGAATCCGGAAAGCGGATAGAAAGTCTAGAACATGCCGCTATCTTTCCGGCGAACCTATATATCGCCCCCAAGGATAAAATCAAGGGAATTATCAGGTCCATTGAAGATGAATTACTAGAGCAACACAAATACTTCGAAAGGGAAGGCCGCTATATGGAGGCCAAACGAATCAAAGAGCGGGTCACATTTGATTTGGAAATGCTCCGTGAATTGGGTTATTGTACCGGTGTAGAAAACTATTCCCGGTTTTTTGACGGCCGTGATCCCGGAACCAGACCTTTCTGTTTGCTGGATTATTTCCCTGATGATTACTTGTTGATTGTTGACGAAAGTCATGTAACCTTACCCCAAGTAAGAGGGATGTGGGGTGGCGACAGAGCGAGGAAAATGAACTTGGTCAATTTCGGTTTCCGCCTACCTTCCGCCTTAGATAATCGCCCATTAAATTTCGATGAATTCGAATCGCTGACGAATCAAGTGGTCTATGTCAGCGCAACACCCGGAGACTTTGAACTAGAACGTACCGGAGGTGTGATTGTTGAGCAAGTGGTTCGTCCGACAGGACTCCTCGATCCGAAAATCGATGTTCGTCCGAGTATGAATCAGATTGATGATTTACTAGGAGAAGTCGATCAACGCATCCAGGCGAATGAACGGGTGTTAATCACTACGCTTACTAAGCGAATGTCGGAGGAGTTGGCGAAATATATGACCAATCTCAATATCAAATGTCGATACATTCATTCCGAAGTAGATACGATGGAACGGGTCGAAATATTAAGGGATCTTCGCCTGGGTGAATTTGATGTGTTGATTGGTGTCAACTTGTTGCGGGAGGGATTGGATTTGCCGGAAGTGTCTTTGGTTGCCATCCTCGACGCTGATAAGGAAGGGTTCCTGAGAAATGATAAATCTTTGACTCAAACGGCCGGTCGAGCTGCTAGGAATGCCAATGGTTTGGTCATCATGTACGCGGACAAAATTACGGCTTCCATGCAACGCACAATTGACGAAACCAACCGTCGGAGGGTCAAGCAAATGGCTTATAATCAAGAACACGGAATCATACCGCGGACGGTAACCAAGTCCAAGGAAGAAATCATGGGGCAACAGTCTATTTTGTCGATTCGCGGAAGCGCACCGTCCTACTATGTGGAGCCTGAGGAGGCTTCCGTCGCTGCCGACCCCGTCGTCGATTTCGCAAGCAAGGAGCAATTGATGAAAATGATTGATACGGCGGAAAAGAAAATGAAAGACGCAGCTGCCAAACACGACTTTATCGAAGCGGCTCAGTTTCGTGATGAAATGAAATCTTTGAAGAAGAAGATGAAGGATAAGTTCGGAATGGGAAATGATGTCTGACGACTAAAGATTCGAAGTCAACAACAAATCCAAGCTTGTCGTTTTGATTTGAAATTTCTCTCCTAAGTAATCGTTCGTCAAACATCCCTTGTACGCATACACACCATGACGGAGCCCGATTTGATCGTATATCAATCGTTCGATAGAACCGGTATGTTCGGCTTGAATGAGAATAGAAGTCAATAAGTTGCTTACCGCAATGGAAGCCGTTCGGGAGATTCGGGAAGCGATATTGGGAACACAATAATGAATGACACCATATTCACGGAAAGTGGGCTTGTCGTGTGTCGTGAGTCTTGAAGTAGCGAAACATCCGCCTTGATCGATACTGACATCAACAATTACCGCCCCGGCCTTCATATGAGAAACCATTTCGTCACTTACGACCATAGGAGAACGACCAGTAGTTGCATGTATTGCTCCGATAGCTACATCGGCGTCATACAATTCCTTGGTCAAGGCTTCGGAGTTGAGCGTAGCGGTATAAAGCCGTTGTCCGAGCAATTGTCGAATCCGCATCAACTTGTAAACATTGTCATCGAATATCCGGACATCGGCTCCTAGCCCCAAAGCTGTTCGAGTGGCGAATTCAGCTACGACTCCCGCCCCCAAAATGACGACTTTGGCCGGGGGGACACCGGCAATTCCTCCTAGGAGAACTCCTTGTCCATTGCTACTATTGCTCATAAGTTCGGCAGCAGTTAGAATAGCGCTCGTACCCGCCATTTCACTGATGATGCGGACAAGTGGAAACGTACCGTTATTGTCTTGTATGTATTCCCATGCAAGGGCGATGACCCGTTTTTGCTTGAGCTTGCTCAATAATTCACCGGTAATGGTCGGTAAATGGATAGGACTGATAATGATTTGGTTGGGACGGAAGTATTCCAATTCTTCCATAGAAGGCGGCGTCACTTTGATGATGACATCAGCCTTGTAAACGTGTTCCGTATCATATGCGATATCGGCGCCCGCCTCCGAATACTCGTTGTCCAAATAACTGGATTTGAGCCCGGCTTCCTTTTCAACGACCACACGATGTCCTCTAGATACCAAGGAGGCTACAGAAGAAGGAATCAAGGCGACCCGATTTTCTTGGAATGCGGTTTCTTTGGGAATGCCGATGTATAGTTTTTGCTTTTTAGGCATGACAGCCAAAACTTCTTCTTGGGGAAGGAGTTGACTGGCGCTAAATATTTGTTGGGAAAAATCGTATCTCTTTGCCATGCTTGCAGTTTCACTATCTCTTTTAGTCGGGGTCGTTTACAAAAATAACATTTTTCGGCTCGTGTCGCTCAGGTGTTCGATATGAATTCGCAAACATTCGTCCGGTAGTAGGGATTCTATGACCTCCGGCCATTCAATGATAACGATATTTCCGCTATATAGATATTCTTCTATACCCATGCCCAAGGCTTCGTCAATGTCATTGAGCCGATATAAATCCAAGTGGAAAATGGTAGAGCCATCTTCACATAAATATTCATTGACCAACGAAAAAGTAGGACTGTTGACATCATCGGTTACGCCCCATATTTCTCCTAGGGCTTTGACCAAAGTCGTTTTCCCGGCTCCTAGGTCGCCGGTAAGCGTCATGACTTTTGCTTGCCCTAATTTTTGTGTGACGGCTTCCGCCGCTTTAGGGGTTTCTTGTAGTGTGTATTCCATATTATTATTTCCCCGTAAGGGGAATATTCAAAAATAAAAAAATCCCGTGGCAAAAGCCACGGGATACAAAAAATGATCTACAAAAACAAAGGGTGAAAAGAGGGAATACTTCGCATACTGTGTGTTTGATTCATAAAATGGACAGATGCTTTTCCACATTTGCTTAATTCATTATCATTTTGCCTTGTCCTAATATTTGTCCCCGGTTTGAAATTCTATATGCGTAGACGCCTGCCGGCAAATTTCCTTGTCGGAAAATAATTGTAGATCCACTATGGTTGCTGTTTCTCACCGTCCGTCCTGTCAGGTCGAATACTTCCAATGTCACTTCCCCCATGTCTTTTTCCAGTCGGATAATCGTTTGACTGGTAAATGGATTGGGGGCGAGCGAAATGTCGAGCAGGTTTTCGGCAGGTTGAAAAAATCCGCTTTCTTGATCAAGGAAATATTCCCCGATCTTATTTGTCAATTCTCCGATGGTGTGAGTCACCGTATTGGTGATAATGGGTTCGTTGAAGTCGAAGTAAATCGCGGCAGTATTTTCAATCAATGTGCCTATCGGATTATCTGTTTTCTGTTGGATTTTGAACTGGACATACCCATGAGATAGCGGTTCATTGGTAGTGCTATCCGGCAACATGATGTCCTCGAAATGAAACCTGATGGTTCCGTCACCATAAATGGAATAGTCATAAGCATGGCTGGATGCTCCCGGGACAAAGGTGGTCGGGTCGAGATGTTCCGAAATTTGATCTAGAATCACTACTGTAAAAGCAGTATCCGTGCCCGTGTTTTGGAATCGGATTTTGTATTCCAATCCGGTGTTCGCTGCTATCATGTTTTCTTCACCGAATCCTTTGGGATATCCTTGTTTGTCATTGGGGTCGTAGGAGCCGATGTTATCTTCACAAAGTGTATGGAAGGTTGGTAAATCCGTATGATAGGGTAAGTCCGTAAGGGAATGTACCGAAGCATTTAAACCGCTTATACATCCATCCACGCTAGCAGCTACTACTTGTCCGGGTATCGGAAAATCGGCTACTTGACTGGTGATGATGTGAAAGGCGTTATCAGTCGCAAGAAGTGCGAAATCCGCTTGTTCGCCGGCATTGAGGAAGAAGTCCGGAATATCACGAATGACCATGTCTTCAATGATGAATGCTTGTTGCGAAGCCGTCATATTGCCCAATCCGATATTTCGGATACGTAACCTAACACTGTCTCCGTCACATTCCGCTCCGGCTGCGAATACGGGGCCGTCCCAGTCTAAGCAAATATCATCGGGTAAAATCCGAGTTTCAATGCAATGTGTTTGTCCTAGGGCTGCGGAACAGGAAACCTCAACTATGATATGGAATGTTTTGGAACTGTTGGCTGCTACAGGTGGTAGGTTGAACTTGAGAATATTGTCTTCAATGGCCGTCAATGGTATGCTTGAGCTTACATAGGTGATGAAATCATCGACGGTTATTTCCGCTTTCACTCCAACAGCCCAACTTTCTCCATGATTCGTGTACTGGACGGTAATTTTATTGTCATCAAAACATCTCCTTAATCTTAGGGTGGACGCTTCTACACTGAGTTGCCCGCATTCAGGAAGCTCGGGTTGCATGACAAGCTGGAAAGGAATCAAGTTGTCACAAGAGGTGGAGGCAACCAATACGTCCGGTGTACAAGCGGCCAAGTTGTCATAAGTTGAGGTGACATTGACAGTGTAGGTGACTCCGCCTTCTGGAACGGCAATCATAAAATATCCTTCTTCATTGGTCGTTCCGTAATATGATAATTCGGTAGAACCGTTTGTAGCGACTACGATGAGCCCTTCATGTGTATAATCCGATACTGAAGATGCCATACAGTCATCATTGGCGTCAATGAATACTTGTCCGGTCAAGTATTCGAGGTCTTCGCTTGCCGGTTCAAAGGTCAGTTCTACAACTGTCTCGTCGAAACATCCAAACATATTAGGTGTGAAAATGGAACCGGAAGGATTGCATTCATCAAACAGGGTACTTCCAATAAAAACTTGGTATCCGT
>JAHDCE010000010.1:11176-20009 GCA_020630045.1 Saprospiraceae bacterium
GGTTATAATAACCGGATTGAATACTAAGTTGACGCTTATGAATGAGTCGCAACCGGTTTGTGCTCCTCCTATGATGGTTTCAAGCCCGATAGGGTTGCTTTCGTCGTACGTGTTTCCATTAACGACTACGGAATAACCATCACCTTGACAACCGGTATATTCTACTGATTCTATATTGGTACTGGGTTCCGGATTCGCAATATTGAATATATATGGACATCCTCCTTGTCCTTCATATATGACTTCAATGGATTCTGTATCATTGGGGATGCATGTTGATAAACCGATTCTTGGAGCAGTATTGGGACCCATGTTGTAGCTAATGGAGGGATTGTCTTCAAGGCTTAGTGAAATATTTCCATATCCTTGGTAGGGATCTCCTCCTGATATTAGTGAAGAAGGGTTTAGTTTCCAGTTGCCTGTCGGATCTTGTATGTTCATAAAGGCAACAAGCCCTGGTATATCATCTACTGTTCCTGAAAAAGTGTTTCCATTAATCGACCATGCATTAACCAAATAGGGGCCAGGAGCTGTAACTATGGAATAATTGTAGTTGTATGTGTTGTAATTACAAGTTGAAATTGGTGATTCCAAGGGGAAGTGAACCTCTCCTATAGTGTATTGCATATGGACGATGCCTGTTGTACTACTGGGCAGGCATACTTCCACACAACCTTCTGAATTGATGCATTCCGATGTGGAAATGCTGAATTCGTTTTCGGGAGGGCATTCTTCTACAATTGAAACATATATAATGATTGGGTCTTCTAGCGAACTAAAATCCCAGTCAAGTCTTTGAATACAAAATTCATCAACGAATTCTCCAGGAGTCGGGCCGGCATCGTAAGTGAATATCGGAACATCGATGATGACTTCTGCATTTCCGAAAGGAGTAGACTGTGTTGATCCGCCCCCGCAAAATTCATAAAATGTTATTGTTTCAGGGTTGTCCATTACGAAAGTTTCGGAAGTGTTTTTCGGGACCTCAAAATACAAGGTGTCATTCTGTGCTTGAGTGAGTGTGACAAAAAGGGTGAGCCACGATATGAGTGTAAGGTACTTTTTCATCTCTACAGATATTTTTTACTTATGAGTTTTTGTAAATCAGATCGCTAAATCCCTAGGTCATTTTGTAATTACGACTCAAACATCGGGGCAATGTGTGGGTTTTTCAATGACAAATGGTGTATAAAGTCGGATTTTCTTGTGTATTTTGTGCTTGATTTACATTGACTATTAGATTTTTATATTTTAAAAAAGTCGGATTTGTTTTCTTCAAAATTAATTGAATTATATCGAAAATTGGATTCGGGGGAGGTTCGCTCAATGAATAGATGGGTGCAGTCGCCCATTCATAACAAGCACCAAGATGTAATCAGATTATTTGTTTATTTGGATAAATGCAAAGAAATCACTCGGAGGACTGTCGCTAAAGATCGTGTTTTTAAGTATGTGTTTCCGGGACAGCCATTTGACAACCGTAAGTTGATATATGTATCCGCTTATGCATTGAAACAACTGGAAGAGTGGATGGCTTTTCGAGAAATGGAAGCGGAGCTTTGGGAAAAAGATGTCAAAGTCATTCAGTTTTTGAGGGAGCGGCATTTGTCGGAGTCTTTGGAAAAAAAGATGCGACAAATCAAGAAAAAAATGCAACGGGCCGAAATCCGGAATAGCCGATTCCTCTTTTATAACTTCAAATTGGAAGAAGAACATTATCGATCCATAAGCGATCAGAAACGAAGTATCAAAAGCAATTTACAAGGAGTGTCGGATACCTTTGATGTATATTTTATCGCCGAAAAATTGAGACAAAGCTGTGAGATGTTGTCTCACAAAAACGTAGAGCGACAAGAATACCGATTGACATTCTTAGACGCTATTTTTCAGTTGTTGGAAGAACGGCCGACTTGGAAAGAAATCCCGGCCGTCAAATTATACTTTCATGGATATTATTTGCTGTCCGATGGGCAGGATTTTCATTTCAAAGCATTTAAAAAAGCGTTGGAAGAATATGGCACTTGTTTCGAACAGGAAGAACGAAAAGGCCTTCATTTAATCGCCATTAATTTTTGTATTAAAAAATTGAATACCGGTCATCAAGAATACCTGCGAGAGTTGTTTGGTTTGTACCAATCGGGTTTGCTATCAGATGTGTTTATACAGAATAATATCATCTCTAGATTGACTTATAATAATATTGTCGCAGTTGGATTAAAGTTAGGGGAGTATGATTGGATACAGTTTTTTATAGATGAGTATAAATCAAAATTAAAGCAAGATTTCAGATTGTCTATATATCAATATAACCAAGCAAAAATACACTATGCTCAAGGTGATTATGAAAGTGCGATGCGCTTGTTATTACAAACCGAATTTGATGAATTTTTGCCCAATGTAGATGGGAAAAGAATGCTCTTGAAGATGTATTATGAATTGGAAGAGTTCGATGCATTAGATGCTTTGTTAGAAAGTTTCAGGGTGTATTTGCATCGCAAAAAAGAGATGGTATATCACAAAACCAATTATGTAAATTTGATCAACTTTGCCAAGAAGATTGTGTACCTGAACCGTAATGATAAAGAGGCGGTGGAACGACTAAAACACCAAATAGAACAAGAGCCGATTGTTGCTGAAAAAGACTGGTTGTTATATCAGTTGAACAAGTGATTTGTGAAATTTTTTTCGTATTTTTATTAAGTTTTCTTGCTAGGGGTATGAGGAAGAAATACAATGTTTATGATGTCGTTGAATCGGTCCGTTTACGTCCGGGAATGTATGTCGGAGGATTGGATGAAAAAGGTATTTGTTATGCCTTATCGGAATGGATTTTATTTGCTTTTGAAGTGCTGGAAGCAAGTGTGTTTCAGTTGGTAATGATTGATGGATTTCAATTTAAAATTGAAATAAGGAATATCGAATATTCCTTATCTCCGACCTACTTGTTTCCTTGGGTTGGGGAATCTTTTGGCAACCGGTTTTTATTTGTGTTGTCAAGTTTGTCAAAACACTTCCGTGCCACTTTTTTAAAAGATAATCAAGTGGTTCGGCGTGACTCTTTTGTAGAAGGATATGCTGTTTCCTCTATTTTTTTGGGAAAAGAAAATCGTGAGTACGACGCGATTCAGATGTTTTTTTCTATTGATGTTCGCTTTTTCAGAAATAAACCCTTTAAGGGAGGTTATATACAAGAAAAAATTAAGGAGTCTGCCTTTTTGTTTCCTGGGAAATTAATGGATTTGGAATACGATAATCAATCATTTTTATTTCAATACAAAAACGGATTACAAGACAGGTTTAAGGAGTTGATGGAAGACCATGCAACGCACTACGAAATTCCGATCTGTTTTCAATTCCGGGAAGGGGATTTCGCCTATGAGACCTTATTTGTTATGATGGATTCCAAGGATGTTTTTTATTCTTCATATTGTAATAACGATTCCACTGTGTATGGTGGAGAGCATGTCGAATTATTGTGTGAATCGATTCTTGTCGTCTATGAAATGATGTTGGGAGGGAAGAAGGAAAGGAACAAATACGAATTGTCAAAAAGTAGATTGAAAAGACACTTGAGCTTCTTGGTTCATATTCATTTAAATCCACCTGTTTACAAGGGGAGTACCAGGCATTGTGTCGGTTGGTTTTACCAAAAGGAAATGGTAATGGAGTATTTAGTTGAATTTCTTTCCAAGGATTTTTTAATACAAGAAAAAATGAAAGACTGGCTGTTGTTTTTTCAGAAATAAAATATGGTCAGAGGGTGACCGCGAGAAAATTTATATTGTGATTATTTTTAATATTTATATTGAATTTATTTTAGTTTGGTGTTAGTATTTGATTCGTTTCCTTGGCATGGTTTTAGAACTTGTTTAAGTTGATAAAGTTCTAAATATTCAAGTCATGAAAACTAATTTCTTACTACTCATTTTTTTATACTTATTTATATTTTTTAATGTCAATTTAAAGGCCCAAAAACATGAATTCGATTGGTCGTATGTTACCAATGGTGCCAATAACCAAACATCAGGGAATATCTCTATAGATGATGCCGGCAATTATTGTCTAGTTTATCATGCAATTGGAGCCGTTGAAAATACGGAAGGTAATTTCAATAATGAAGCTTGGTTCGTTTTTGGTGGGACAGGGGATATGGTCACCAGTAAATATGATAATCAAGGTAATTTGATATACCGTAAGTACCTAGGAGGAAAAGGGCAGGACTCTCCCTACGATTCCTTTACCCATGGCGAAAACTTTTATGTGATTGGGTACTCCGCTTCGGATAATTACCCGGTCACTACAAGTAAAACAAGGGGGACCAAAGGAAGAATTGTCTTGACCATCTATGATGGAGCCGGAAATATTACATTCTCAGATTTTTTAGGCAATGGAGCGGGCAATAGTTCTGCCCCGGAGTATTATGTAAATGATGGTAAAATTTACATCATTTTCGCATACGATGGAGATGATTTGCCAGTAACTAACGGAAGTACAAGAAAGGGCGATGATGATTTGGCCATCATGGTATTCGATATGGCAGGAACATTATTGAAATGTAGTTATCTGGGAGGAACCTTACTTGAATACGAGCCGCATATAACAGCTATAGGAAATGATGTCTTCGTTGCGGGAAGAACGACCTCTACCGACTACCCGGTCACGGACTCCTCTACCAAGGGAGGAACCGTTGATGTCGTTGTGTCACAGTTGGATGCCAACCTGAACTTGGTGAAAAGCCGTTACTTGTCAGGCAACAATCTGGATCAGCGTATTTTTATCCATGCTGATGAAAATTATCTCTACCTCACAGCATCAGCTCAAAGTACCAATTTGCCTATTACAATCGGATCTACCTTTGGGGGGAATGATGCCTATTATGGCAAGTATAATCATGACCTGACACTTGATTTCGGAACCTATCATGGAGGGATTTCTTCAGAAGATTGGACCAAGGCCGATATCGTTAATGGCGAGGTGTATTTTTCATTTATCACCCAATCCACCGGTATGTCTTCTTCGACTTCGGTCACAGACGGGTTATCTTATGTAGTCAAGTATGATGCGAGTAATACCATCAAATACCAAACATATGTAGAAGGGCATATAGGAAATGATTACACCAACCGACATGTTTTAAATGGAGAGTTTTTTTATAGTGGATTTTTAGAATCCCCATCTTCTCCTTCAGCGGATGGTACAATTCCGGGTGGAGGATTAGATCTTAACTTCGGTATTTTAGATATCAATGGCTCTTCGAAGTTTTATTCCGTACAAGGAGGTGCGAATAGTGATTATGGTCAATCTATGGATGCATCGGATTGTGAAGTTGTAATTTCCGGAATGTTCGAATCCGATGGGGTCTCTTACACATTTAATTCCGGTACTCCGCCTAATGACGGAACTAAACGTGATAATGTCGTCATAAGATATGTTTTCAATCCTGAATTCCCCTTAACGAATACAATTACACCAACTGACCAATCCCCGTGTTTGGGAGGAAGTATAGAAACCATTATAGGTGATTTAATCACATCTCCCGACGGTCGATTTTCTGCTAGGTATCAGTGGGAAGAATCTACTACGGCCACCGGTCCCTGGACGCCGATATCCGGTGCTAATTTGAAAGATTACAATCCCGTTCCGAACGCTGCCGATCGTTATTATCGAAGGGTCGCAATAGATGGGGTTTCTTGTAATGAAACGATTATTTCAGAATCGAATGTGGCAAAGGTGACAGGTAGTTCGACGCCTGCGGCTACTGCTGATGCCGGAGGCGTATTCTATGTTTGTGCCAATGATCCTGTGGTAATAGGAGGAGCACCTACGGCAAGTGGAGGAAATCCGCTGCCTAATTATACATACAATTGGGATATGATTGGATTCTTATCCGATCACAATGCACCGAACCCGACAGCTACGGTTTCCCAATCTACCATTTTTACATTAGAACTCACCGATGGAAATGGATGCGTAAGCCATGGCCAAGCAGTTGTTATTGTTCCTACTGCCGATGCAGGGGAAGATCGCGAAGTTTGTGATGGTGTCGGTGTCCAAATCGGAACGACAGGATTGCCGAGTTCGAGTGGTGTAACTTACACTTGGGCAGGTGCCGGTTTGAGTTGCACGGATTGTCCTCAACCGATTGCGACGCCGGCTGTAACTACAACCTATAATTTGACAGTTACTGTTCCATTACAATCCGGAGGAACTTGTTCCTTGACGGATGCGGTAGTTGTTACTCCCGTAACCGAACCGACGGCTAACTTCGCCGGTCCCGATCGCGTAATTTGTGCAGGCAGCACGACCACATTCGGATTAGCGGAAGTATCAGGTTATAAATATACTTGGGCACCGGGTAAGTTTTTAGCATCTAATACGACTGCTCAAACCACATTCAATGCCGGTTCCATACTCCCCCCGACCAACCCGAAAACCTATTACGTGACAGCAGCATACGGCGAGTGTACATTCGTTGATGAAGTTGAAATCGCAGTGATTGAAGCCCGTGCGGGAATCGATGGTTGTGGACCGCGATACATCGGCCTCGCCGATAGGACACCGAATATTAATGAAACATATTCTTGGACAGCGACATCTGGTACGGCTCAGTTTACCGGTTCTACCACTGAGGCGGTGGTGCCAGTAGGTGCGTCTCCTCCAGGTGGAGTGACATACGAAGTGGAAGTGTGTTACAACGGACATTGTTGTACCGATGAAGTATTTGTACCGGATTGTGGATGTGCGGCAATTATCCAACCGGATATTCCATTCGGATGCCCTACGACCAATATCGGTCCTGTAACTTTGGTTGCCGGCGGATATGTCGGAGATGATGTGGATTATACAATCACTTGGAGTCCTAATGTCGGATTGGATACTTATACTGGCCCAGTTGTTCAGCTGACCGATAATGTCGAACGTACATATACCGCAACGATTACCAGTGTGATCGATCCTGACTTTGTTTGTACGGCCTCTATTCTGGTTAACGATCCGGATTGGTCTCTACCTGTATTTTCACCACAAAGTCATTACACTTGTCCCGGAACATCTGTTGATTTGGGAGACACGCCGGTCGCCAACTACACTTACACATGGGAAGGACCTTCCGGATTCAGTTCTTCCGACTCGAATCCTTCAGTAATGCCTACTACAACATCTACATATAGCGTAACAGTTGAAGATGTCGGTACGGATTGTATCGTCGAAGCTGCAGCTACTGTCGAAGTAGTTGAAGTAGTAGCGGACGCTGGTCCGGATATTACGGTTTGTACGAATGGAATCGTTCAACTTGGGGTTCCTGATCCAAGCGATGGTGATTGGACATACGCTTGGTCCCCGTCCTTTACTGGAGAAAACAGTACGGATGTCAATTCGCCGCAACCTGAAATTATGATTGCCGAAAATTTGACCTTTACTGTTACAGTCACGGATCCGGTGAGCGGATGTACGGCCACAGATGTTGTGAATGTATATACGACTCCTAGTGGACCTACGATTCCTGACGCTTCAGACGAAACGATTTGTGATGGTGAATCCGTTGTAATAGGTTCACCGGCAGAAGCCGGAGTGATGTATGCTTGGTCACCGGCAACCGGATTGAGTTGCACTGATTGTGCACAGCCTACTGCAAGTCCGACAATGACGACAACCTATACAGTTACCGCAACTTATGCAGGGAGCTGTTCCGCTCCTCCTACCGATGCGGTAATGGTAACCGTCAATAGTTTGCCATCAATAGATTTGGGAGCTGATTTGCAATATTGTGAAGGTGGTGCTGCTGCGAGTATAGGAGACAACGCACCTGCGGGTATGACTGCGTATAATTGGGTGCCGGCTACTTATCTATCAGATGAAACTGTTCAGAATCCGACTTCCACCACACCTATGGAAATTACATATTCCTTAGAGGTGACGGGAAGCAATGGTTGTAAAAATTCTGACGAAATCAAACTTTCGCCAATTGCCGGTCCTACGGCCGGAATATCAAGGACGATTTGTGTAGGTGGTTCTACCATATTAGGAGCCGGAACCAATTCCGCTGCCACTTCGTGGACAGGAGCCGCTTCGGGTGATTTGTCTTGTACGACTTGTGCACAACCGGTGTTCAACCCATCTGCGGCAGGCGTATATACATTCACCGCTACTGAAACCGTATCCGGTTGTACCGTAGATAATGATGTAACCGTGACTGTTACTGAAGTCGCTCCATTTGCTTTGGAAATACCGGCTGCTTTATGTATTGACGCTTGTGCTGAAATTGGTGTCGAACCTCAACCCGGTTATTCGTATTTCTGGTTCCCGATTGATGGATTGTCAACTCCTGCCGAATCCAAAACTTTGGTATGTCCAAGCGAGACAAAAGATTATACTTTGACGATGGTGGATGACCTGACCGGATGTTCGTTTTCGACTTCCGTAACCGTAGGGGTTTCCACGGATGCCGCTGCTACGATAACCGCCGAAGGCGTTGAACTTTGCTTAGGAGAAACAGCACCGCTTTCTGCTTCCGTGCCTCCGTCTGCGGATACTTACGCCTTTGTTTGGAGCCCGGCTACCGGATTGTCCGATCCTAATGTCGCTAATCCCGTGGTAACCGCAATATCAGCCGGAGAAATGGTTTATACGGTTCAGGCGACCAATATGGCTACAGGTTGTATTTCACTGAAAAACGTGATGGTTAATGTCGAGCAATGTGTGATTTTGGATGGTCATGTATGGCATGATTTCGATGGAAGTATCGAACAAGACGGAAGTGAATCTTTGACTTCGGCCGACGGCTCTTTCTTCTCTTTCCTTATAGATGCGGAAACTGGACTTGTTTTGGATAAAA
>JAHDCE010000542.1 GCA_020630045.1 Saprospiraceae bacterium
CATCAAATATGGTTTCAGAGGAATTAATTATACCACCGTTTCTGCTTGTGCATCTTCTTCACACGCTTTGATTAATGCAGCGGATTATATCCGTTTGGGCAAAGCGGATGTAATGATTACCGGCGGTTCGGAGGCGGCAGTGACAAATACGGGAGTGGGTGGATTCAATGCCATGAAAGCACTTTCTGAAGACAACCACGCACCCGAAAAAGCCTCCCGTCCATTCGACGGAAGTCGGAACGGATTCGTCCTAGGAGAAGGTGGAGCGGCTTTGATCTTGGAAGAATATGAAATGGCCAAGAAAAGAGGCGCTAAAATTTATGCCGAAGTCGTAGGAGGCGGAATGACCGCCGACGCCCACCACATCACGGCTCCACACCCGGAAGGCCTAGGAGCCGCCAATGTGATGAAAATGGCTTTGGCCGATGCCGGCATAGGTATTGAAGAAGTAGACTATATCAATGTCCACGGTACGTCGACTCCCCTAGGGGACAAGGCGGAATCCGAAGCGATTCGAAAGGTGTTCGGCGAACATGCATACAATTTGAACATCAGCTCCACTAAGTCCATGACCGGACATTTGCTAGGAGCAGCCGGAGCCATTGAAGCAGTCGCTTGTATACTTGCGATGCAAGAAGGAAAGGTGCCACCGACCATAAATCATTCGGTGATTGACCCTGAATTGGACAATAAACTTAACTTTACACTCAATGTCGCCCAAGAGAGGGATATAAAAGTGGCATTGAGTAACACTTTCGGGTTCGGAGGACACAATACTTCCGTAGCCTTTAAAAAATTGCTTGATTAATCTTTGCTTAGGTTTTTAAAAAGAACATATAACCGTTTTTTCCACGCTCAGGATAATCGTATGCTTGTTTTGCGCATGCGTTCCATTTTGGGATATACCCCCGCAGAAATGCATTTGTTCAAAAAGGCATTTCTACACAAACCGGAAAAAATGGATCGTTTCCAATCCGCCCGAAACAATGAGCGTCTCGAATTTCTAGGAGATGCCATGCTCGGAATGGTTGTCGGAGAATATTTGTTTTGTAAATACCCAAGTAGCGATGAGGGTTTTTTGACCAAAATGCGCTCCAAAATCGTCAAGCGGAAATCGCTCAATGATATCGCTAAGCAGATGGAATTGGACGAACTGCTCATACATTACAATCCGGGAAGCAGAATCAGTCCGTCCATGTTGGGCAACTGTTTGGAAGCACTTGTCGGAGCGGTTTACTTGGATGGAGGTTATCCAAAGGCAAAACGCTTTATCATCAAACGAATGCTACGTGGTGGCTTTTTGGATATTCACCAATTGGAAACTTATGATGACAATTTCAAAAGTCAATTATTGGAATGGTGTCAAAAGAATAGTAAAGAGGTTTCCTATAAAGTCATCCAAAAGTACAAGCAGGACAAACGGGATCGTTTCAAAATCGCCGTTTTAGTCGATGACCAGCAACTCGCCACCGCGGACGATTACAATAAAAAATCCGCCGAGCAAACCGCATCGGAGAAAGCATTGAAATCCCTAGGGGTTTTGAATAATAAGAAAAAGGCATCCGCCTAAAACAAAAAAAGCAGGAAAAAATTTTCCTGCTTTTTTTGTTAGAAGCTGTTTTCAACACAAATATTATTTCCCATTCAAATCCCAGTCGTATTCCATATACTCCACCTTGGCATCAGCATCGATTTTGGTCGTAGCATATTTATTCAAATAAGAAATGATATTCCCGAAGTCTTCCGCATACCATTCGAATATTTTTGAAATTTTCACCTTCTTTTGGCTAATTTCATTGAAGCTGTTATTTTGGATAAAGCTTTTGGCCTGCTTGTCATAATATCGTTGGACATTGTCCTCCGTCCAGGCGCGATTGAGCAAAGGAGGACAAGAACGAGCGGCACAATTCACCGCAAAATGAATTCGAGCGTCCTTGAATTTCGGTCTGAGGATTTTGTTCTCCACTTCATCCAAAGAATAAGTGTTATCGCCGGAAACGACCCGTTTAACTTTCCAAGTACTTCCCCCATCTATATTCATGATGGAACCGGTCGGATAATTATCTAAAATCACTTTTACCGTCCATGCATTGTAAAGATTGATCCAATATGCCATTTCCTTGTTGGCGGACCAACTCCGTTTGGGAGGGAAGTTGGCAAGATGCCGGATATAAGCTTCTAGCTCGTTTTTCTTAGATTTAAAACCGGTATAATTCACATCCCCACTAGCACTGACATACTTTTGAAGCAGTTCGTCCCAGCCGGAATGTGTCGGTGGTGGTGGCACATCACCCACACCCGCACTAGGAAGGGAGCCTTCCGTCATGTCAGGGAGAACCGGTGTTTCTTCTATTGCCGGAGCAGGAGTCGAAGGTTGAACAACAACAGGTTCCGGTTTCGGTGGTTTACTAGGAAGAGGAGCGGCCGGCGGCGGTGTCGGCTTCACGGTTGTTGTCGTGGTTTTTACCGGTTGGGTCGTTTCTGTTTTTACCGGTGGCTTGGGCTTGACAGTCGTACTTCCGCCCGTTTTTGTTGGTTGAGTCGGAGTAGCAACGGTTTCGTTTTTGTCAGACCGCGTCTTTTTTTCAGTGTCATCGGGCTGTTCTTTATTTTCCTTTTCAGGAATATCTTCTTTTTCCGATACTTCAGATTCAGATTCATTCGTTGGTTCTTCGGTAACTACAGTTTCTTCGGATTCGACGACTTCGGAAACAGTAGGTTCGGAAGAGATAGGTTCCACTTGTGGAGCCTCGGATTCGGGTGTTGGGTTACAAGCGATCATTAAGGCGATAAAGCTAACAAATAGTATTGCCGGAACGTTTTTCATATTGTTGTATTTTTATGACACGTTTTCAAAACGGAATGAACCGTGGGAAAGGTACAATGAATTTTAAAATGAAGATTGAAATGTTCGGATACGGACAAAAATTATGTCAGTAGAAATAGTTGATTTAACGAAAACGTATGGAAATGGCGTCGCCCTTGACGGTATATCATTTTCCGCAAGGAAAGGCGAGGTGACCGGATTTTTAGGCCCCAATGGTGCCGGAAAATCCACGACCATGAAAATCCTTTCCGGGTTTTTATTGCAGGATGAAGGAACGGCAAAGGTATGTGGATTCGATACACGGACACAATCGGAGGAGGTTCGTCGCCGAATCGGATATTTGCCCGAACACAACCCCTTGTATAAGGATATGTATGTCAAAGAATACTTGCGATTCGT
>JAHDCE010000543.1 GCA_020630045.1 Saprospiraceae bacterium
TTTATTTCAATAGAAACGACCTCCTTTAGCAAAGCGATATTTGCGAAGGGGGTCGTTTTATTTGTATTGGTTTTATTTTCTTCCTGCCGGAAAAAAATCATTCCCCCACCCGATTTTGTATACCAAATCCAAGAGGAACGTGTCAAGGAGGCTTATATTGAAAAATACGTTTCCCTTATTCCAATTTTAAAAACGGATACTTCTTATTTTGAAATGTATTTGATGGCCTATAAGGCAGAAGAAATGCTTGAGGTTTGGACAAGGAATTCTCCCACTGAAAAATTCTCCTTATCCATTGATTATCAATTTTGCAAAAGCAGCGGCACACTCGGACCAAAAAGAAAAGAAGGAGACTATCAAATTCCGGAAGGCGTTTATCATATCAACCATTTCAATCCGCTAAGTGACTTTCATTTATCGCTAGGCGTAAATTATCCCAATGGAAGTGATAGTATACGTTCCCACCCCACTCTTCCGGGAAGTGATATTTATATACATGGAGGGTGTATGACCATCGGATGTATTCCTTTGACCGATGACAAAATCAAGGGGGTTTATCTCTTAGCAAACGAAGCTAGAAAAAGAGGACAAATTAAAATTCCAGTTTTCTTTTTTCCGGCAAGAATGGAGCCGTCTACCATGAAACAGTTGAAAAGGGAGTTACCCCAACATGCTGAATTCTGGGACGAATTGGAACCTATTTATCAGCAATTGAAAACAAAAGAAATGCTTCCACGTATCTCTATAGGAGCGAAAGGAAAATATTCAATTCACAATCGATGAAAGCATCTATCCAAGAAGGACAAATATTATTACAATTATTTAAAAGCGAGGACAAACTTGTTGACAAAAACGAGGTCTATGCTTGGGCAAGTAGCCAAGCATCCCATAGCGGGGTCGATGGAGTATTATTACAGTTAGAAGCAAAGCGACTCGTATTACAAATTTTAGGTAAAACCGGAAAACCTTATGTCAAATTAACCCAGCCCGGATGGGATACCGGAAGGAAACTCCATCAAATAGAAATGGAGAAACTCGACGTCAAATTAACGGAAAGGTTGCTGGAACAGGCGATCAATAAAGAGGCTTTCAGCCATGAGGAATTCAACGACATGTTCAAAGATATGGAGTTGGATTTTGAAATCAATTCTTACAAGGGCTTCCATAGGTGTAGGGGAATGCTCCATAAATACGGCTTGGCGGATACGAGTATTTTCAGCTCGAATCCGGAAAAAAAACACAAAATCATTCTTACCGAATTGGGGAAAGAAGTGGGTACGCTCATCGGGTTCGAAAATTACAAGAATCAAATCGATCAAAAGACCGGTCGGCACCTAGGAGGAATTCCCATTGCTAAAGATGAAATTAAGAAAATAAAATTGTTGATTGCCGACAATCAAACAGAAGAGGCGATTAAAAGTATGATCATATTGTTCGAAAGAACACACAAAGATAGTCCCTTGGAAGAAACCATCATTATTTCAGGTTGGTATCAAGACATCGAAGAAAAGGAAAGGATGAACCTAGCGGAACTGGATGACATTTCTGTAGAAAAATCAAAAATATCCAAGGCTTTATTGGATTTGATTAAAACGATTCGGGTGGCATAAACAACATCAAATTTACCTGACTCTTATTCCAATACAACATCTTTTTCTTCTAGCAATTTAAGTGCGGAATATACTTGCTCCGTATTTCGTTTTTTCATTTCAAAAACAGGTGCCACTTCCCTGACCGGACAATCGGGCATCGTACACCTTTCACAAGTAGTATTTACCACCTTTGTCGGCACCTCGGGATCTCCTAGGAAACGCACCAACTGTCGCAACCTTTCATTGATCATTAAACCGACCGTAACGCTGACTCCATCTTGAGTGGACGGGTCATCATTTTTAGCAATGGAAATACAAAGATATTCATTCGTGGTTTCCCAATATTTGGAAACTTGGATATCGGCAATCGGAACATTTCCTTTTTTAGAAATATTTTCTTTTTGTCGTTTTATCAAATCCAATGACAACCATTTTCTACAATAATGTTCTTGGTTTTCATTGGCATAAGGACTATGCAATTGGGACAAATGCAGCTCCTTGGTCAATTCGAACTTCGCGGCTCCTTCCCTTCCGGACATCCGAATAAAAAACAAATCTTTTACCCCGAATTTAGCCGGCAAAATATTGGTCAGTCTTTGCAGGAACATTTCCGGGGTCACGTCATATTTATCCAAATAACCCAAAAACGTTTTTTCATCCCATTGGGGCAATTTGCAAAACGTCGTAATGTCTTTTGCGATAAGCCGACTATCCATTAAAAATGAAACCGCAAAATAAGAGGCTCGAAAATTATTCAACAGTTCTTCGAATGAAGTCACCTCCATGATTCGAGTGACGTAAGGGCGTTCTTTTATTCCCAGAACCTGGAATCCAATTTCTCGAACCAGTAAAAATTTTAATTGTGAATCGGATAAGTCGGGATTTACAAATAACTTTTTCTGCTGCTTGGAATAATAAGATCTTACCTTGGACAAATCCGAAGATGATTTTATCCCTTCATGATCGACGGTAATATTGTCCAATTGTTTCAACAAGTCCTCCAATTCTTCCAAAGAATATGTAGGCTTGAGTGAAACACCATATTCTTTTTTAAAATTCCTGGCCGCCGTTTCAATATCTTCAAAATAGTTGTCATGAAGATTTTGGTATGACCGGAGCGCCGATTTGTAAAAGCTTTCAGTACGCATTTGATACTTTCGAGTCAGGTTAAATAGCGTACTGATAAAAGCATTCACCTTATCCGGTGCATTGGAGAACAACTCGAACAACTTATATGGACTCACCCCGAATTCATCCAAAGGAAATAGCTTGAGAAAATCCGATGTCAATAAATCAATGACCGCTTGGAGTTTCTTGTCCACCTTTTTGGACACCAAAGAATCATAATCCGTATCCAAGGATCTAGCAAGCAACTCTATTTTGTCCGGTTTCGGATACTTTTTCCCTTTCTCTACTTCATGGATATAAGAAAGTGACATGCCGGAGACCTTCGACAATTGTTGATAGGTCAGCCCCTTTTGTTTTCGGAGGTATTTCACCTTAAAACCGAAAATCATTTTCACGATGTCAAATTCTGTAATCATACTGCAAAAATACGTAAAAAAATGAAAATTTCTTGCTTAGCGAAAATTTCGCTCGTATATTGCGGACAATTCAC
>JAHDCE010000544.1 GCA_020630045.1 Saprospiraceae bacterium
GTTTACCAATCCGTCGAATGTGACCGTGCTACCGGCTACATCCGTAGCACATCCGCGCCCGACCAAGTTGCCGCATGTACCTTCCCAAAGACCTACATTTACCTGGGACATGTCATTGCTTTCGATTGTAACATTCAGTCCTGGTGCTCCTAGGGTAAAAGTGTACCATACATCAGTTGTAGGTGCTGCCATATCCCCACCGGCTCCTTCCAAACATCCTGTCATGTAAATGAAAGGTTCTTCGGCGGTCGCGTTTGTTGTCGTCAATGGACCTGCAACTGTTAGTGTATTGCCGGATCCGTCTCCCATTCCACTACAGTTACCATCATTGATAGAACCCAAATCTTGGGCGTTCAAGCAATCGTCATTTGCGGGTTGGGCAAAAGACAGTTGAGGAAAGGAAAGCAAAAAGCTAACTAATAATGCTGCTAATGTTCGTATCATGATGTTTTCTCTTTACCAAACTTATCGAATTAGGGGGGGGCTTCGACCCTAGTTTATAAAACTAAGCATAAAACACCATTTTTTCGTATTTGGTAGAGGAATTGTTAGATGAGGATCGGCGATACCACTCGAAAGTGATATCGCCGGTCGCTTGAAAATTACTTCAAATAGAAAATAAAGTAAAAATAATTTATCGAACCTGAATGGTGAATGGCATCCTTGCCTGTGGCCCTTTCATGTTTTTGATTTCCTTCATCATTTCATACACTTCATATCCTTTTTCACCGAGGATTATAACTTCATAATTATTTTAAAAATCCTAATGGTGCACATGGTGGTGTCCCACAACTCGTAGGAGCTGTAAACAACCCATTGCTTGTAATATTGCATCCGGTGTCATCGGAAAAAGAAGCTGTTACATTCACTGAATTTCCATCTGAGTTCAACCCCGTGAGAACGACGGTTTGAGGACTGGTGCCAATAGCAAATGATTGGCCGTTTACGACAAGGTTACCTGTAGCCGGTGGGTTTGAATATGTAACGATGACTTCTTGTGTATATGTATTATTTGATGTATTACAGGGCGTCTGGTTTCCGGCTGTCAAACCATCTATTGAACAAACGACTGCCGAACATGGAACAGGTGCGGTGAATAAGGCGTTTTCGGTAAGTGTGCAACCTGCATCAGCGGAGAAGGAAGCCGTTACATCAACCGGGTTGCCATTTGACGGTAATCCGGAAAGCGTAATAGTCTGTGGACTGGTACCAATGGGGAAAGATTGGCCATTGACAAGAAGAGTTCCTGTTCCGGGAGGGTTAGTGTAAGTTATCGTAATTTGTTGGGTATAGGTATTGTCGGCATTGTTACACACCGTTTGTGTACCTGCAGTGATAACGTCAATAGAGCAGGTTGTACAAGTGGTAACAGTCACATCTACTTCGTCGGTTTGAGAATCGCAAAGTCCTCCGCCCGTTACTTCAACAGTATAAGTAGTATTTGTACTTGGGCTTACCGTTACTGAAGTCCCGGTAGTCGGACCGAATCCGTCAGATCCCGTCCATGTATAAGTAGCTCCGGATGGCCCGGAAGCTGTCAGGGTTGTTGAAGTGCCGTTACAAATAGAAGCATCCGGTCCTGCATCGAGGATGGTGACTCCACCTGTCGTTTCGATATAATAATCACACTCGGACCCTTCATAACCATCTACCATGATGTAATAGGTATTGCCGGGTACCAAAGAATTTGAAGTGACATTAAACGTGCCGTTATTATTTCCATCAGTTTGGGTGCAATCCGAGACTAGGGTGAAATTCGTTCCGTCCCACTCAAGGATACCCATTTGAATACCATTGTCTGTAAAGTTAGTGGTTAGTCCGAATGCACCATAGCAAGCAGGAACAGTAATTGTTAAAGTGATTGAGGTGGATGCCGCTTCAAATTGAAGCCAAGAGTTATTTTCTATAGTGCCGCCAAATAGGGTAGGACATGTGCCACCACTTCCATCCATATTGCCTGGATTATCTTCGGTGTACCCTGAGGTAGTTCCACAGTATCCATCCAAATTGCAGATATATGGCGCATCTGCAAAAGCGTCACTCGCAACGGGGTTGTTTCCACATCCTTCAGGGACACAACTTATCCATGCTTCCCAACCGCTCTCATTTCCGGATCCGTTTGAAATAAATTCAAATGTAATACAAGGACTAATAGAGTATAGGGTGAAATGGTCGTCTCCCGGGTCATTGGCAGAGGTAATGGTTGTAATTAATGTTCCGGATGTCGAGGTTCCGTCATAAACGTTTAGAACATCTCCTGCTAGGAGCCAAAAATTCCCATCTGCGGCATTACTGTCTGTTTCATCCGGGTTGAAAACGAAGGAAAGAACATCCTCGCTTCCTGAGCAAAAAGTGATTGTGGATGTTTCATTGTCATCATAATCTCCGAATGATCCACCTGAGTCTGTGAATATCCCGGAGCAACCTGTGATAGTAGCTCCTGAACCCGAAATAGGATAAACGGTTTGACCGTTCACGAGGGTAGGGAAAAGAAATAAAGTTATAAGGAGGAAAAAGAGGGAAGCCTTTGCTGGAAACGAAAATGGCATATAATAAAATGGTTCTGATTCGCGGATACTGTAAGTTATGGCTTAGAAAAATATTGAAATGGCATTTTTGATGTGGGAAATATAATTTCTAAAATTAATTTTTGATTATTAAAGCTATGATAATCAGTTGTTTTATTTGTGTGTAAGTTATGTATTTAAGCGAAAATTATTACCCAGCTTAACAAAATATTTACTAGGAGTATTTTCTTTTGGAATGTGATAACAATGAAATCAGGATTGTTGTATTGGTTGATTTTAGGCGATTGTCGCTAAACAAAAACAGGATGAATCCGTAGGATTCATCCTGTTCAATATTTAAGTACCTGGACAAAAGTAATTGAATAATAATTTTCAAGGGTATTTTTGTTTTAGTCGAGGGAAGCCCGGAAACTGGTAGCCGTAGCTACCAAGTTGAGGACTGTACGAAGGATAAAGCAAAAATACCCGAAAAGCATATTCCCTGATTATTTATGGTTAGGTACTTAAAAGACGAATCGTTATTTTAGGAATCAACGAGGCATTCGCCGCAAAGCATAGCCGTAGCTACGTTTAAGGGGAATAACGAAGTGGATTTTCAAAATAACAATTTGGCTATAAGTACCTGAACAAAAATAATCGAATAATGATTTTCAAGGGTATTTTTGTTTTAGTCGAGGGAAG
>JAHDCE010000545.1 GCA_020630045.1 Saprospiraceae bacterium
TAGTGGAGGGGACAAGTATTGCAATAAGAAAGAAAAATAAGATGCTGAATCCCATAGATTAAATGGATTGACTTATAATTTAATAGTACATCCAATAGCTTTGGTTTTTCTGATTTCCGGTTCCTTTCCGGTTATCAGCGCATCTACCGCTATTTCTACGAATTTTTGGGTGACTTCCTCCGGGCTACTTACATTATCGTCGATCGCGCCGATATATTCCACTCGGTTACCTTTTCTAGTTTTTTTCAAAACAAATGTATGTGGTGTTTTGGTCGCTCCGAATAACGGGTAAACTTTTTGCCCGTCATCAAATAAATAAGGAAAAGTGAATCCTTTATTTTTCGCCCTGATTTTCATGTTTTCAAAACTGTCCTCCGGGTAGCTTTCGGGGTTATTCGGATTGATGGCGATGACCGGATATCCTTTCGTTTTGTATTTTTCGTCCAATGCGATAAGTCGGTCTTCATAAAATACCGCATATGGACAATGATTACATGTGAATGTGAGAATAAAGCCTTTGGCTTCCTCAAAGTCGCTCAATGAAACCATTTTACCGTCGATGTTCATGAGAGAGAAATCCGCGGCCATGTCGCCGATATCGTAACCGTAATTTATATTTTCAGTAGAAGCGGTATTCACCACTTTTACGGCGTTGGTGTTGGCTTTAGAGTGGATTTTATTTTCCGAACATGCTCCTATGAAAAGCAAGCCGGCCAGTACTGCGAATGTGAAAATATTTTTCATGATTTATTCTTTTAAAAATGCTTCGATTTCAGATACGGAGTATTCCGTCGTAGTTAATATTTCTTGACTCAATAGCATGAAAACCTCTTTTTTATCTTGATCTTTTGTTTTGAGATTAGAGACTAAAAAGTCTAGGAGTTTTTCCGTTTTGAGTTTGAGGTCCTCTTTTGATTCGTCTATTTCCGATAAGGCGGAAAGTTTTTCAAATTCAACGAGTTCGATTTTTGAATTGGCAATCGCTCTCCATGAATTATTTTTAATACTAGGCCCTTGTATCCCGTCAGCCTTCGTGATGATATCATACATTGAAATGGATTCGTCATTCAAGTATTGTTGAATGGTATCTATGAGAATTTGTTGCTTAGGTATGGTTTTCTTTAATTGTATTTTGCTTTCTTCTAATTCTTTTTTGATAGATGTTTGAATTTGATTGAGGTATCTTATGTCCTTTCGGTTTTCATTCCAATTATTGACGGCTAAGGCAATTAATATTCCAAGTATTACAGGGATGATCTCTCTGATTAATTGCTTTAAATGTTTCATTTGAATTTGTTTTTTCTTTTGTTGAAATTGAATTTGTGTCTCGGATGCATGATTATATGTAAATAACTATCTCCCCTTTTTGAAACACCATTCTAAAACTAATCGTACATCTTTGGGTTCAATATTTTTCTTGCCATCGTCTATTAACTTTGGACAATTTATTCTTACCGGTCTCTTCTTGATTTGCTCACTTAGTTTAGGAAATTTATCACCTATGATTTTCATAGTATATGATTCCTCTGTATCATATTGAATGATGTAATATTTGATGATGAATTTTTTGTCTTCCGATACAATGTTTAGAGATAACATGCTCGAATAATCTCCGAACTCAGATAAGATATGCCAATAGTATATTTGATCTTGGAATGTTATTTTCCGCTTTCCTTTTTTATTTAATCCCATTATGTCATACAATATATGATTTTTCCATCTATTTCGATACCATTTTCATTCAGGATGGGGTCCAATTCTTTTTGATCGGTTTTAGGTGTGTCCACTCGTCCGAAGATCTATAAATAAAAGTGTTTGATCAGCCAAATTCCAGAATAATTTGTGTAGCACATATCTTTAATTTCGAAAACCAATAGATGTTATCACGAAATTTTTTGTATGAAAGCCGAATCGTTATTTTGGGAATCAACGAGGCATTCGCCGCAAAGCATAGCCATAGCTACGTTTAAGGGGATCTAATACTTTAGTTTTGAATTTATTTCTCTTATGATTTTAAATTTTATTGATTTCATCATTTTACTACTTGTGCCTAATTCGAAATATTTCTAATCAAAATTAATGCTTTCCGATTCGTCGATCATGAATGCAATCAAAGTGTGGGTCAATATGCTGTAATTATTTCCCATGACGAAAATGGCAGCATTTCCGATATCTTCTTGTTTCCTTTTTCCTTCCAGGAAAATCGCTATCGGGCCGTATTTGTGATAAGCATAAGACTCGTGTTGAATGAGTGGGGATAAATATTCATTCGCTTTTGTTTGTTGTAAAGCATTCTCTTTCCGTTCCTCGGATTGAATGATGAATTTGGATAAGGAATAACCTGACTTGCCATAAAAAGAAGTAAGTTTGGAATCAGCAAGTGAGGTTTCTATTTCCTGTTTGTTGAGGGTTCGGGTATGTTGCAAAAAATCGGGATAACTCTTTTCAATGATCGCTACAGGAATGTGTTTGGAAGTGTAGAGCATGAGTTGGTTAAAATTCGGATGATTAAGTATCTTGGTTTTAAAGCTATCGTATTTTTCATGCTTTTTACAATGGAATATATTGTAATTCGGATTTTCATTTGAAACTTGCGTCCACCAATTTTCCAGTCTCGATTTTAAACCATACTCTTTTAATTCGAATACGTCTATTTTTTCTTCTTGTGGGGCTTCGGTCTTTTCGGTTTCGAATCGGGATTTTTGTTCCGTTTCTTTTGAAGTAGGGGAACAAGAAGTGATAAATACGGTGACTATCAAAATCAAGTAAATAAATTTCATTAGGATTTTTTTTAGGAAAATACTTTTAAGTTGCTTCAATATACTGCTTCAATAATTCCATCGCTTGTTGATTCTTTTTCATGTTGGATACCATCATCGGCGTTACTCCGTCAAAGTCTTCTTTGATTTCGGGATCGGCTCCGTTGTCCAGTAGGAGTTTCGTGATTTCAAGTTGATTGTAACGGATGCTTTCGATTAAGGGAGCCGCCATGTATTCCGGGTGTTGGTAGTTCGGATTGATTCCTTTTTGCAAATAGTATTTGACCAATTCGATTTCTCCTTGTTGGATGGCTTTGAACATTTCTTTCCAATCTCCTCCTGATAACATAATGATTGATTTTTGTTATGAAAATAATTCGTAATAATGTCTATTTTAAATCAATTTATCAACTTGCCCATCCCTTGGAGTTTCGCCCTGATTCTATCCA
>JAHDCE010000546.1 GCA_020630045.1 Saprospiraceae bacterium
AAGACCGTTTGTTGTACTTGGTTGATGAAGACACGAATTCTTTCAATGCGGTTATTGCTGCGATGCGATTACCCAAAGGAACAGAAGACGAAAAATCGACCAGGAAAAAAGCGATTCAAGCGGCGACCAAGTATGCGATAGAGGTACCTTTCCAAGTGATGGAATCTTCAATGGATGTCTTTGAATTGTGTAAGGCTATGGCGGATTTCGGCAATCCCAATTCGGTGACAGATGCCGGAGTCGGTGCCTTGTGTGCCAGGGCCGCTGTGCACGGAGCGTTTTTGAATGTAAAAATCAATACGGGCGGATTGGAAGACAAATCCTTTGTCAAGGAAGTGTTGAAAAATGGAGAGGCGTTAATCGCTGCGGCAGATAAACAGGAGAAAGAAATCATGAAAATAACAAACGGCAAAATTCGATGAAGCTGACCTTGATTCAAGGTGATATTACCTTGATTGAAGTGGATGCGATTGTGAATGCCGCCAATAGTTCTTTGTTGGGCGGTGGTGGTGTGGATGGTACTATACACCGTAAAGGTGGCCCGGAAATCCTAGACGCATGTAGGGCCGTTCGTGCGAAACAAGGTAAATGCAAAACCGGACAAGCGGTGATAACGACAGCCGGTAAATTGCCTGCGGAATACGTCATTCATACTGTTGGCCCAGTATGGAATGGCGGTACAAAAAATGAGGATCAATTGCTGTCTGATTGTTATGTCAATTCATTGAATCTCGCTAAGGAGAATGGTTGTAAAACCGTGGCCTTTCCGAATATCAGTACGGGTATTTATCGTTTTCCGAAGGAGCGTGCGGCTAAGATTGCCATTGATGCGGTCAAAGACGTGTCTGCCGATTTTCCGGAAATCGAAGAAGTGATTTTCGTTTGTTTTGATAAAGACAATTACCAGTATTATCAATCCCTATTGGAGACTGAATAATACGATGTCCGACCTATTTTCGAATGAATTTCAACACCTTGGCCGGTGCTTCCTCAGAACCTTCATTGGAGATGTATAAATTTCCTTCGGGGTCGAAGGCGATTCCTTCCGGTTGGGTATGGAGTGGTTTGACCAATTTTTCCATTTCCAAAAGATTACCCTTTCTGTCCGTTATCAATAATGTATTTCCCTTTGCGGAAGTGATGTAAAAATGTCCCGTTTCAGGATGCACGGCTATGCCCGAAGGGCCGAACTTCAATTTTTCTCCTTGTTTTTCTTCAAGATATTCACGTAGATACTTGTCATGTTTTCCTTGTGATTTCATGAACGCTATTACCGTATCCACATTTAAAATGAATAATGGTTCCTCGATAATGGTTTCAGTCTTTAGGTCAAACCTGTAAATCGGACGTTGATTTTTCTCCAAAGTGCCGTTGGCTTTACATGCCAAGAGGAGCGAGTGGGTTTCTTTATCATAACCCAGCCCTTCCACATCAAAAGAGTCGTCTAGGAATGATTTGAATTTTTTGATTTCGGGCGTTTCTGAGGTTGTCCATTCTTCGGTTTTGTATATCGTGCCCGTATTTTTTACAATCCATAAGACACCATCTACGATTTCCACTCCTTCATAATCCCCGTTTTTCCGCCATTCTTTTTCCGAGCTGGTTTTGGTTTGCAGGTTCAAGGTGTAAATCTTTCCATATTCATCATGGACAGCTACGAATGTTGAAGTTTTCGGATGGTATGCCAGTCCTGAAATCTCAAGTAACCCTTCTCCGAGTTCCATGACATCATCAGCAGATTGGACATGGTATGGAATCTTTTTTTCTTCTTTTTCATCTGGATTTCCCTGCTCTTGAGCCAGAGGGGTTTCGTCAGTTTTAGGAGGCGTCGTATTTGTTTCTTCCGGTGTGGATGGATTGCAGGCTTGCGCCAAAATGAATAGTGCGGCGGAGAAGAATAGGAATTTCATGTTTCGAGTCATTGTAAAGAAGAATAAGATATTGGAGGAAGATATATTTGAGTTGATTAGTGAAATACCCGATCAATCATTCCTGACCAATGATTTGATGTTGGCGGCTCTAGCGGCCGGTGCCAAAGAAAATAAAAAGCCGACGGCCATAACTCCGATGGTGACAAAGATGAAATCCCAAAATCTAAAACTGATGGGATAAGCATCTACGATGAAACCCTGCATCGGAATAATAATGACGGTCTTTTGCAAGATATAAAACACAATGGCAATTACGAAACCGATACATAAGCCGATGCCACAAATCAATAAGCCCATTTGCAAAAAAATACTCCGTATAAATGTCGGTGTGCCCCCTAGACTTTTCAGTATGGCAATGTCCCTTTTCTTTTCATGGACAAGCATCAATAAACAACCGAGAAGGTTGACGGCTACCAGCACGATCGTTAGCATCAGTATGGCGAATCCCATCCATTTTTCGACTTTCATGAGTCGAAAAAAAGCTTGGTTCTGTTCGTATCGTGTACGAACCACAAAATTTTCTCCTAGGAGAGTCTCGATGTCTTTGACGACAGCATTCACATTGCGGTTTTCAGAAACACCGATTTCCAGTTGGCTGATTTCGCCTTTTTTGTAGCTCCTGAGTTCTTGGGCAAAAGCCAAATCACACAAGACGAATTTTTCGAATTGTTGTTGTATGGCGAATGTTCCCGAAGGGTATAAGAATCTGGTTTTAAAAGGTTGGTCCAAGGGGCCTCCCTTTCGCCTGAACATATAGACACTCATATTGGCCAAATAGTCGTCCACATTCACGCCGAGTTTGTTCCTGAGGTCATATCCCATCACGGCATAATTCCGCCCGCTTCCTTTAAGCTTGTACTCGCCCTCAAAAACCATCGTGTCTATACGGGTGACATCTAACCAAGGAGCATCTACCCCCTTGATAACACCTACATCCTGTCTGCCCTTGTATTCAAAAAAAGCGAACTCTTCCAAACTTTGGGCCACATGTTCGATACCTTCGATTTCTGATAATCGAATCAAATCCGAAGAGTCCGGTACAAACACCTTTCCGGTGGCCGGCGTAATCTGAATTTCAGGTTGGAATGAACTATAAAGCCCTTTGATGAGGTCTTCGAAACCATTGAAAATAGAGAGGACGATAATCAAGGCGGCTGTGCCAATAGAAATACCAGTCACCGAAATGCCAGAAATGACATTGATGGCATTCATGGATTTTTTTCCGAAAAAATATCGCCAAGCTATTTTGAATGGGAG
>JAHDCE010000547.1 GCA_020630045.1 Saprospiraceae bacterium
GAAGGGAAATTATCGGTGATGGATACGACGTCGTCCGTGGCGTGGGAGTTGTTATAGTATTCAATCGTCCAATCGAATGTCTCACCGGCCTTGACGATATCCTTCGAACTCGTTTTTTCCACTACAAGCCCCGGGAAATCCTGGATGGTGGTCAATACCTCGTTTCCTACGGCTTGTAGGTTTTGGTCACTAAATATGACTTCTTCATTAAAAATCACGGTTCCCGCCGGAGAACCGGCGGTATTCGGTCCGGTTCCGTCCTCATCGTTATGGACTTTGAAAGCGGCCGTTTTGTAATTTGCATCGACAGTCAAAATACCTAAGTCCGGATCATCGACTTTGAATGCGATCCAAGTGGTCTGTTCGCCGAAAGGCGAAACAACGACATCGTCGGTATAATCGCCGGGAGTTCCGTTGGTGTTGACTGTTCCCTGCGTAAAATTGGCTTGAATGACTCCGAAATCGACGGGGTCAAGTACTGAAATCTGGTTGGCCGGCATATCCGGTGGAAGTTTGTCTGTGAACCAGACTTCTTCTCCATTTCTGGGATAAGCTTCATCGAATACCATTCTGAACGGAATTCGGTCAACCACCCAAGTATTAGAGGAAGGGGAGTCTCCGATATTCCTATAATTCAAATTGTAAATCAAATCGCCGCCCGTCGGGATCAAATCCAATACATCCTCTTTATAAACTTGTATAATGGGTGAAGCTGCGATGACACTGGATGCGTTCACTACCGTCGTAATGGTTTCACAACCGGCAACATCACCGGTGACGGTGGCGATGACCTGGTATTCGCCTTCATCCATCGTGCCTACCGGGAATCCGATGACGAGTCCGACCTTTTTGGTTTTTCCCGGCGACATCGTTCCGAGGTCGATAGTGACTTCTCCGTTTGTCGGATTGAAAGCCGTGACCGTTCCGCCCGAAATATCTTGTATGCTAGGGTATGTAGGTACACCGTTGACCATGATTTGGGTCAGGTTCAACGTGACCGTCACATTTTCCAGATTGTCCCTTAACGCCCCTGCCTCAGTGTTTACATGTAATGTATAGTCCACTGTATTGGGGAGTATGGAAAACGGAGGTATTTCCGCCGCACTTGATACGAATGCTCCTTTGGGATGATATACCAAGACCCTGACACTGCTGGTACTGGACAACAGCGGATCCGAATTATTCGTACTATTTGTAATTGTTCCTGAAGAAGAGGTCAAACCATAGACATGTGTGAGACCGATATTGGTCACGTCCACTTCCGCACATGGGTCAGGGTTGTCATTTACGATCGTATTGATATTGACATTGAATCCGATGGGTAACAGCGGATCCGTCGCCACGTATGGAGACGTCAATTCGTCTACCAGCCAAGCGACCCAAATCGTTTGATTAGCGGCGTTATTATCAGTAGGTGGAGTTGAGGACCAACCGGACGAGGTGGGAGAATTCCAATCAAATGCGGGAGGGGTATTGCCATCTGTATAAGTACTTGTCAAATCTTCGTAGTAATAGATGTTTCCGCCTGGAACAGTTCCCTGAAAAGAAGCGGAAATGAATGTCAATTCGGCGGGTATCATATCATAAATGACTACATTTCTCAAAGCTCCGCCACCATTGTTGGAGGTTCCCATCGAGTAGTTCAGAGGAGCTCCGAAAAGTCCTTCTTCCGTACTTCCAAGGGTGGGAAAATTAGCTGATTTTCCGATATGGTTGGCTCCGTTGGGGAGTTCGCCTACGACTTCGAAAACCAATCCGTCCGAAATGGCGTCCGTCTGGTCGCTGTCCAGATAAGCGGTATTGGTGAATGGTCCGGCAGGGGCTATGCCTCCCGCGATATTGATTTCGAAAGTTCCCGTGAAGGCGTCTCCCGGATGGAGTGTACCCAATGACCAATATACCGAATTGGCCGGTACCGTTGTCGTTCCGACGGTAGTCCCCGTAGCTGTATACATACCGCCCGAAGAGATGTTGAACGGGGTGCCGGAAATGGCTCCTGCCATATCGTCGAGATTGTCATAAACAACGGAATTGTACATCCGTTCGTCACCTTCTTGAGTATTGTTATTTGAACTTTGACTCAATGGGGGCGCTATGGTGAATTTGACGGAAGTCCCTTGCAAGGCGTAATTGGTTCCGTCTATCGGATAGATGTTACTCGTGGAAGGACTGACCAATGTTGCGAAGTCCTTGTCCAAGTTGGGTTTGGGCGTGGAAATGACATGGGTCGTATCGAATTCCGCGACTTGGTTAGCCCCGTTAGTCAGGGATGCCGATGCCGGACTTCTATAAAAAGTACTGTCGATCGTCCCGTTCGGGGATTGGAGGAATGAACGCAAAACCAAGGATTTTCCTGCTTGGACTGTACCCAAGTTCCAATACACCGAATGTGCCGGGACACTCACCCCGTTGACTACTGTCGCCGTTGCGGTATACACACCGTCATGTGAAGCTCCTAGGAAAGTCGGAGTATCGTTTTGGCCATAATTTTCTGAAGCAGGATAAATGACAGTGCTTCTCATATTGGTAGGAAGTTCATCGTACACAACTACGTTTTCCGCGTCCACGAAGTTCGCGGAAAACCTGACCTTATGGGAAAAAGGGGCTCCTGCAAGAACCTCTTCAGGTACAATTTTGTCAAAAAGGGCCAATGATACCGGATTCCAATTGACTTGTATTTTGGAGACCATCGGTGCGATGGAGCCGGGTTTGTTATGGTTGATTCTGATTTTTATCGTAGGATGCGATGCGAACGAAATACCGCTGATGTCGTAGCAATTGCTTCCGTCGAGTTGGGACATTTTTATTCCTTGGTAGGAAGCGATGGGAGCGTCAGTGCCCCCGTTCAGGAAGTCGATGGAGAGGTCGTTATCCGACGAGTAATTGGCGTCGATACAAATCGTCAACCATCCATCTGAACTGGACGGGTCGATGACGGTAGTAGTATGGCTGCCCGAAGTATTGGGGGAAACCAGTGAAATCGTTCCTGAAAAAACATCCAAAGCGACATTGTCGGTAGCGGATGTCCCCAACTGGTCATTGAATTCATCTGTCCAACTTCCATTGTTGTTGTCGACGATTGGTGCCGCTTGGGTAAAAAACGTGAATAGCAAAGAAAAAATGAAAACGGCGGAGCCGAATCGAAGTGTAAAATTGAACATTCTCGTAACTTTTATTAAAATTGATGT
>JAHDCE010000011.1 GCA_020630045.1 Saprospiraceae bacterium
TATTCAATAATAATTAAACACATGAAAAATTTATTTTCAGCATTCGGATTTATTTGTATGGTTTTTATTCTCTCTTGTTCTCCCTCGGCGGCGGAAGCTCAAAGTGAAGAAGAAGAGCTCACATTGGAACTCGTCAATCAATGGGTGGATGAGTGCATTCAAGAAGATGGCAGTAACCTCGGGGTTAGCAATTGTTACCGCGAAGCGGTAGGAAAATATGACCAGCTCTTAAACAAATACTACAAGCGAATCGCAAAGTATTCGGAAGGAGAAGAAAAAGAAGCTTTTAAAACCAGTCAATTGGCTTGGATTAAACACCGAGATAATGAAATCAAATTCATGAACCAATATTATGGTAATATGGAAGGGTCGATGTTTATCCAAATCATGGCGAAACGAGAAATGGATATCACCAAACAAAGGGTGATTGATTTAAGGAGATATTTAGAAATTTCAAGTGGCGGCGACTATGAAGGGTAAATATAACAACCTCCTGGTTTGGATAGGGTTATTACTGTATTTGATCAGCCTTCCCCTATCCGCCTTTACGGGAACAACGGATGAATTTACCATGCAAGGGTTCATGACCCTCCTATTCGGTTGGATGGGTGTTTTTGGAGACGCATTTATCTTTTTGCCTTGGTTTGCAAATTTCTTGATGCTTTTTGGAATTCTGCTTAGCCCATTTTTTAAGTGGGCTAAAGTCATCGCAGTAATTGCGCTTTGCTTATGTTTCCTTTCATTTGGTGTAGATGAAATACTGGTTAATGAAGGCGGAGGAACAAAAGCCGTTACCCTTGGAATAGGCGGTTATTTTTGGTTAGCTGCAATGACCTTATTCACCGTGCATTCACTTCTTTCTAAAAAACGTCCTAAACCCGTTTAGAAATATGGACTAAAGAAAACGCTCCCGAAAAAATCGGGAGCGTTTTCAAATTATATATTTTCAAATAAATAGATGTTATCACGAAAAATTGAACCTAATCCAACATCACCTTCTCCGATTGGACACTTCCGTCTTTGTTGAAAACCCTCACTAAAACGACGCCGGAAATATAATTTGGTATTTCAATAACAGATCGTTTTCCTACTTGGATTTTTCGGCCGTCCAAATGATAAATTTCAACCTTTTCTATTTCCTTTTCCGTTTTGACATAGATATTATTTTCTCCTTGCGGAGAATAAATATTTAATCCAATATTATCTTCATTAAATCTTGCTCCTGCTCCTTGGGTGGTAAATGAATAAATCAAGGAATATTGAGACCATGTCCCATCAGGACACATACTCCTGACACGATAATCATAGGTTGTCGCTGACAATAATTCATATTGCTTTTTGAATGTATTGGTGCTGGTTGTTCCGACAACAGTCCAAGTACCAGTTCCTTGAACGCCGTATCGTACTTGATATTTCAATGCCTCTGGTACTTCATCCCAATGAATATGGACAGCGTTGCCCAAAGGAAGAATGTCTGCTAGGATATTGTCAGGATAATCACAAATACTTACAAAAAACCTTTGTAAGGTCGTATAATCCGACCAAGTACCATCGGCACATTGTACTCGAATCCTGTATTCATATTGTTGCTGAGATTGTAGACCTGTCAGGTATTTAATATTATTAAATACACCTTGGGTGGTCCATGCTGTCGTCCCGAATAAACGATAACGTACTTGATATTTCAAAGCTCCCGGCACGGCATCCCAAGTCAAAGTAGCTGTAGTACTTGAAGTCACATCCACCGCTGCGTTTTCAGGTGGCAAACATGGTTCTACTATTTCAAAATCAGTTCGCCCGGCATCATCAAAAAATGCGATGGTTTTGGTATCTGTTCCGAATGTGACGGATACTTGGTCTTGAGCCGTATTCCATACCGTGGTCGGCAATGGATCACCGGCATGATGTGGATACAATAATATTTTAAATTTAGGATCGACACTATTGCTTTCCACAATCAATCGAGGTCGAATCAGATTGGGATTGGAGTTGTATGGATTACCACTAAAAAAATCAATATAAGTCAAGGTATCGACATATCCAGGAGGTGTCGAACCATCATAACCTTCATTATACAACACACGTACTAAAAGCCTTCGATTACCTTCCGTGGCCGGCTCTTTTAATATTACATCGCATCGGTAATCATTCACATCCAAATTGACGTCGGTGGATTCGATTTCCAAATCACGGGCGATTTGTCCCAGCCATTTGTAATTGTGTACATTCCCATCTTTTTTGACATCATCAACAACCAATACGAAAGGATTGTCCCCCTTGATCATGCCGACGGTTCGATATACCTTTTCCATCGGATTGTATTGGCGTTTAACCATCCTTTCGAATTTACCTTCTTGGTGCCAATGTGGCATGTCATAAAAAGACAAATTGAAATGTGCTTCTCCTTGTGGTATAAACAAGAAATCATTCCAAGTTTCGGTTACTTTCTCCCAACCATTGGAACCCAACCAAGGGTGATCACCCGTTTGTGGCGACCAATGCCATTCCCAAGTATAAGGATAAGTGGCATCACCGGCCACTTGTGTCAAATCCGTTCCTTCCTCATATTCCATGATGGTACCGGGCATTCTTACCTTATCTCCATCCGGGTCGCCCACTCCAATCGCAATATCATCTACTAAAATGCAACTGTGGAACCAAGAAGGTTGGAATGGACTTCCCCCATAGGTTTTTCGAATCCAAATCCTTCCTAATCCGCTTAGGGTAATGTCGTTTTTATCACCGTGTGTATGCCCCCCCATATCTTGTCGGCAATGGAATTGCATCGCTAATGCATTAGCATCTGTTCCGCTTCTCATAACTGCCAATCCTCTATCTGCTGCAAAGTAGTCTTCTACGACATTGTTATTCGACTGGGATTCCCAAGAGGCCGAATCATCATAATCAGAACAGAAAATAGCGGCGGGAAGCAAGTAATTGTAATAACTGTCATCCGGACGGATTTGTTGGTATACATACCCCTCTGAAGAAAGGTCATAAGATTTTTCAATGTAATTCCGCCAAAGCAAATCTATTTTAGAATCATTCGGAAAAATCCATTTCAATCCGACCACATCGGCCGGATTAAATTTATACCCACCGGTTTGGTCATCATATCCGCTTCCTCCCCAAACATCGTAGGAGGTAAAACCATGTCCGAACGGTTGGGTAATCGCCGGTAGGAATTCAGTTCCATATGTCTTTACGTGTGGATGTCCTAGGAGCGAATATCCCCTTTTCGCGCAAGCGATCATAGTGGTAACAAACATATAATTCTTACCAAGACCTTCATATCCGGCACCGGAAGGGTACCATCCATAATTAATGAAATTATGTAATGCTCTCATCCATCTATCAGTGAGGTCCGGTTTATATCCCGTTTCCCCCTCTATGGCAAGATTGATAATGATTTCGAATGAATTCAAAGTACTCCAATTACTGGTATTGGCATATGCTTCCAACAATCCTCCGTGCCTAGGAGCATCCGGAATAATCAAGGCCAATGCTTGTCTGACAGAATCCCTTTGAGTAGGCGTCATGCTATTGTAATTCAAATCATAAGCCAAGGCCATATGGGTTCCTCCGAAGTTATTGTAATTGTTGCTATCCGGGTTGACATCGGGATCATTT
Organism: Saprospiraceae bacterium; assembly: GCA_020630045.1. Lineage (GTDB taxonomy): Bacteria > Bacteroidota > Bacteroidia > Chitinophagales > Saprospiraceae > JAHDCE01. The sequence continues at coordinate 3,631 of JAHDCE010000011.1, forward strand.
AGCGCCAATCCCGCCCAGAAGGTCATGGCTTTCGCCAAATCGGCTGCGCGGTCGTCGTAATTCATTCCGGTATCCGGGTCGTACCCACCGGCATTCATCAAACATTCAAAAGCTTCTAGTGCCATTAATGTGCTCGTAAGGTGTTTTCTTTTGATGTCTTCTCCATCCCAAACGGTAGGATCTTCATTGATGAGTTTGTAATACTGGGGATGAGAATTCCAGAAGCCTGCATTGCCTATCAGTCGATTACCATCGGCATCCAAACCATAAGGAGCATTGTGATTGTAACCCGGATAATCCAGATGTAGCAAGGTCGTAAATGCGTGAATTTGTGCGGAGACCGCTTGACCACTCGCCGTATTTTGTAATCGGTTTTGTATATCGGGTATTTCAGAAGGCCCGAAAAACACCCTAGGATGCACTCCTATAGCAGGAGCTTCCGGTATGGACCGAATGCCTGTAAAATCAAAATTCACGGTACGCGAACCCAGTCCCGGCGTATCCGAATTGTCATAATTCGCCCAACCATAAGTAAAGCCGCCGGGTTGGGAACTTTGAGCATGTACAGGTAAGAAATAACTACAACACACTAGGAAAAAAAGAATGGTAAAACGTTTCATTTTGGCAAGTAAGATTTTGTTAGCCGAATATCTCAAATTTCAGGCGATTTATAAAAGGAGAATCTCCTAAATCACACCTTTTTCAAAAAAAACATCATCTCTATAGGTAACAAATTTCCCGAAAAGGGCACTAACATATGAAAGCAAGAGAGAATCACCTCTCCAATATTAAAAGCTAAATGAAATAAAATGAAAAAGATTAGCGAAGTAAATTTAAAAGTCCTAGAATACAATACACAAGAAAACATCAAAATGAGAAATTTGAGGCGATTCGCACTCAAACATTATTTTCGATAGCGAAGAAACATGTAATTTTAATAGCCGCCTAGAGCGGCTATTTTTTTGCTCCTATATTTCCTGTAAACTATTTCTAACCACAATCTCTTGTCCGTCAAATCGAATATCGGTGATAATAAAAGCCAAGGTCACTAGGAGAGAAACCGCGAAATATCCAACAACAATGAATGTCCCGTAAGGTATCACCTCCCCTATTCCGTACCAGCCGTCCATATGAAACACCAAGCCTACCCCGGCTATGAACCTCAACAATTCCAACCAACCGGCGTGTATGCTTCTATCCATCAATGTCGTATAGCAGAAGATGGTAAACCCTAGGAAGGCCGCATACAACAAAACATCTTGGAAGGGAAATACAACAATATTGTTGAACAGGTAAATCATAAAGACCATCGTAATGATAAGTTGTGCCCATGACCACACTTGTAGCGGAATAGAAGCCTTGGTATCATATTTCTCTTGCGTATGGGGATCAGTGATGACTTCAATAGGGAAACGTTCGGCGACGTCAGACGGTCGCCAACCGGTCGGCATGAACCAAATTCGGACTTTGTCCCACCAATTGTTCGCGTACCAAGCATCTCGAAAAATCCCCGCCATGTGTTGCCAATTAATCAAGAAGGGATTCCAAGTACGAACCGGCTTTTTTACACCATAAACGGGCGGCTCTTCTTCCAATTCCGGCTGGAACGTACCGAATATTTTATCCCATACAATGAATATTTGGGAGAAGTTACGATCCAAATAAATATCATTAATGGCATGATGCACCCGATGATGTGAAGGCGTGACGATAATATATTCCAAGAAGCCCATTTTCTTAATCAAGGTCGTGTGATACCAAAACTGGGCGAACAAATGCAGGGGAGCGACAATCGCCATTACTTCAACCGGAACTCCTAGGAGAGCCGTCGGTAAATAGAAGACGGTAAAAATGGAAAGAATTCCGCTGATGGATTGCCGTAAAGCACAGGCTAAGTTAAATTCCTCACTGCTATGGTGTATGATATGACGATTCCAAAATACATTGACGACATGTTCGAAACGGTGCGTCCAGTAACCTGCGAAATCCTTACCTATAAATGCCAATACGAAAGCGACCCAAGTCGCTTCCATTTCGAATAATGCCACATGTTTGACCAGCCATCCGTAAGAAAAAATGACGATGGTCAATTTCAATACATCTTTTAAGACATTGGTGATTCCTGAACTCAAACTGGAGATGGTATCCATACTCCTGATGGTATTAACGCCCATTATTTTACCAGCAACGAATTCAATGAGAATCAGCAGGACGAATCCCGGGATGGCGTAGTTGAGTACTGCAGCATATGCTTCCATGGTTTTCTCTTTTTGGTTCGGAATTGAAAGATAAGCATTTTCAAAAAAAATCTAAACGTATGGGTAACATTCACCTAGGTAATCCCTCCTCATAGTAGAACGAAGCCAGACTTCGATTTGCTGATGATAAATACATACACATGCCTTCTCCTAAATTACCATTCGTGAAGGATTATACCCAGGCTCTTTATGGACTTGTAGGTATCGGACTGATTTTCGGAATCCTATCGTGGACGAATTATATTTCACCGGGTATTCGATTGTCCAAAGCCAACAAAAGCTATAAGAAAATGTTGGTCAAATCCTCTAACGCATCACAAAAGGTGGCTTACCTCTCGGAACAACTCGAACGCATCGAAGGTGCGAAAGGACGTTTATACCATCGTGGCAACTTACTCAGAAGCATCACCTCATTTTGCGAGCAACATCATCTTGCAATTACGGGACTGCCTGCTGTCGAAAAACACCAAAACGACGGATACGTTTACTTAACTGACAAAATTGAAGTCCAAGGTCGATTCAAGGATATGGTACAGTTGGCGTATCTATTGGAACAGGAACAAAAAATGGGAAATATTTCTTCTTTTTCCTTTCGGAAAACAATTGATAGAATCGAACGAAAAGAGTACCTAAAAGCAACCATTATTTTACGAAACTTAAAATCCGAATAAAATGTCATTCAAATTTAAATCATATTTCATTTTACTATTCGCCATTATTTTAATTGGCGGTTATGGGTGTGAGGATTTCCTTGTCCCCGATATCAGTGAAGAGCCGGTAATTTTAATTGCTCCGACAGATGGAGGTATAACGACTTCATCAACCCTAGCATTTTGGTGGGATCCGGTAGATCGAGCGGAATATTATCGGCTGGAAGTCGTCAGCCCGGGCTTCGACGCTCCGGTCAATTTGTTCGTCAATATCGAACAAGCGGAAAACATATATGAAACCGATTTACCGGTCGGACAATATGAATGGCGGGTATTCGCCGGAAACAGCGCATATGAAACGGTAAGTGATATTTATTCTTTATCTATCGAATTGGATACATCAAATGAATTATCTACAAAAAACATCGAACTGATTTATCCGGAAGAAAATGCAATATTAAACAACGGTAATGTTCAGTTTTTATGGAAATCATTAAGCGGAGTATCAGAATATGATTTCGGTGTCAGTTCTCCTAATTTTGACAATTCCAGCTTCATTATTGAAACAGGAAGCACCTCCCTTGACCAATACACAGTAAACGATTTGCCGGAAGGCGAATATACTTGGCGTGTCCGAGGCGAAAACGACAGCGGAGTAACCCCTTATACCGAAGGAACATTTTCAATAGACCTTACTCCTCCTATCGCTCCTTCTCTGATTTCACCAATAGACAGCGATACCATTTTTGCATTGCCCATAGAATTGACATGGGCTTCAGAAACGGATATACTTACCGATTCCTTATTCATATACACAGATACGGGATTAACTACTCCTATTATCCTGACTACTTCATCGTCAGGTAGCTATACTTTCAACCCTCCTTTATTGAATCAGGATTACTATTGGTATGTAAAGTCAATTGACATGGCAGGAAACGAAAGTTCTCCTAGTAGCGTCAGACACTTTTTTGTTGAATAACAACAAGGGCATTATCATGAAAATATTCAAATCAAAATGGTTATTATTGACTGTTTGCCTCTTGGTTTGGGGAGGCGTCATTTATTCAGCCATCGGTGAAAAAAACGAACGAAAACCGTCAACGATCAACCATCATCATTTGCTAGATACTGATGAACCGGTCGATTCCGGATTTCAATTGGTATTGAATTATGATGATCCGTTTCTGAGTTCGAATTTGGGTAAGAAAAAAGAAAAATCCACCACAAAAAAAAGAACCCATAGAAGTAATTTTGAAGTCAGTCGAACAACCATGCAAAGTAGAATTGCAAAAAACAAACCTGAATCAAAGAAGAAGAAAAACATCGTTTTTCCTTCTATCACTTATCACGGAAACGTAAAAATTTCCGGAGGTGGCCAAGCGGCGGTAGTCAACTTGGATGGTCAAATCATTAACTGGCCATCCGGGAAAATAAATGAAGATATCCGATTAAGGAAAATTTGGAGAGACAGTATTTCTATTGAAAAAGGCGGTGTCAAAAAAACTATCGTCCTCCAATGATTTCCCGAATGGAAACATCTACCCTACGATTTTTCCACCTAGGAGCATCATCATTAATTTCTCCTAATCCTACGAATTTTATTTTTTCTGGTGGCACACCGTTCAATACCAGATAATCGAATACCGCTTTAGCTCTTTTATTCGACAATACCATATTATACGACACTGAACCTTTAAAATCACAATATCCTTTTATTTCAATATTACCATCCGGAGTATGATTTTTATATTGCGATAAGAAACCTGACAAATTCAATGACTCTTGGCTTTTGATGTTGTATTTATCAAAATCAAAATATACGGTTACCTTAGGCCGATAAACAACACGACTAATGGTTGGTTCGGGCTTCGGAATCGGCAAGGGCTCAGGTTTGATTTCAGGCGAAGGTATCGGATCGGGTTCAGGAATTACCGCAACTACTTCCTCTGGTTTTTGCAATAAAATCTCCACTTGGAAAAGTGTGCGGTTATCCCATTCAGGTATATCCTTTTCCCCGGGATAGAAATAATAGGGTTTTTGATTTATTGAAAACAGAAATACCCCGGGTGACAAACACAAGAAAAACCTTCCGTTTTCATCCGTAGGAACTTGTTGGCCGGAAGGCAAATCCAATATCGTTTTCACCGGTTGGTGTGTGACAGAATCTTTGACAAATCCTTCAACGAAGGTAATGGGATTACTTTTTAGCGGTTTGGACAAATCGAATTTAAAGATATCCATACCTCCCATTCCGGAAAGGCGATCTGAAGCGAAATAACCGGTACGACCGTCGGCGGTCAGGAAAAACCCCAATTCCCTAGCAGCTGTATTGACTTTATTGCCCATGTTGACCGCTAATCCCCAAGTTCCGTCAGGTTGTCTTCGACTCAGGTAAAGATCCTGTTCTCCCATTCCCAAGTGTCCGGTCGAACTAAAAAACAATGTTTGTCCATCATTAGAAATGAACGGAGCTTCTTCATATTCTTTGGTATTGACTCCGGGGCCTAAATTTTGAGGTTCGCCCCAAGTGCCATCTCCTTGAAGGTAAGATACCCAAAGGTCGGTTTTCCCTTCTCCTCCCGGTCTCGTACTAGCGAAGTACAACTCCAATCCATCACAACTGATAGACGCTTGCGATTCCCATTTTCCTGAATTCAATCCGGGTGCCAAGGTATTAATCTGATCAATATGAACACTGTCCTTAACATGAAGGACGGCAGATTGAATATCGCAGGTACCGGATACATTTTCTCGATTGCAGGCCGTGAAATACACCCGAATATTGTCACGGGTACAAGTCGTCATTCCTTCGTTCTTTTGGGTGTTGAAAGGCTCCCCCATCAAACCTGCATATTTCCATCCGGAAGTATCTTTTTCGGAATAATAAAGGTTTTCGCTTGCTCCCAAAATTTTCTTGGTAAAAAGCATGACGGTTTCATTGTTCGTCAAGAACGGAAAATATTCGTCGCCATTGGAATTGATGGAAGGTCCTAGGTTTTGTATCTCGCCGACTCCCATCGCCGGAACCGAGTCCCGTGCATAGATACAAGCATAAATATCTCCGCCCACTTTTTTCAGCAATCGAATTTGTTCATCCGCTTCCAATCGACCATTGATTCCGAATTCTTCCCGGGGCAATTGGGACATCATTTTGAATTCATCAAAATACTTGGCGGCTTCGTCATATTTCCCGAGTCTATATTTTATCAAACCCAGTTCGTGATATACCACTACGGAAAATCTAGGGTGTTTTTTTACAATGTTAGCATACCATTTTTCCGCTTCCTCAAGATTACCGAGGGCACGGTGGGCCACGCCCATCCCCCGTTTCGCAGGAGCATAACCGGGTCTACGCTTCAGAACTTTTTTGTAACTGGTAATCGCGAGTTCGAATTTGGATTCAAGTAGTGCTCGGTCACCATCCAGCATGAGGTCATTGATTCGCTTGCCGCCGGATGGTGGTTCGATTTGTCCGAATAAGGAAGACAGTCCTATGAATGAACACAGGACTGCCGCCAATAATTTTATTTTCATTGGTCGAAGTGATTTGCTTATTTGCAAACGGATGCGACCTTCGAATTATTTTTAAAATTTCAAAAACTTCTTATTCACCCAATTGCTACCTTTTCTAATTTGTAAAATGTACATCCCTTCCGGGAAATGGGAAACGCTGATTTCTTCCTCAAAATCGCTATCTGTTCTGGCATAGACTTGTCGCCCGGTGATGTCCACGATTCTGATTTCATCAGGCGTTTCGCTTATTTCAATACGGAGGAAATCATGAACGGGGTTGGGGAAAATATTCAGGGAAACATTTTCCTCCGGTTGATCTGTGTTTACAACTAATCCTAGCTCATAATTCACTCGTGGGTTTTCGTCTCCTGTCGTATTTTCAATGACCTGGATAATCATTTGAGTCCGCTCCATATAACCGCTCCCTTCAAATTCAGCGTCAATCATAAAAAGATCTAATCCTACAAATCCGGGGTCGGGTGTGTATTTTATACTTCGATTTAGGACAATATAACCTCCGGAAGGCGTCTCTAAAGAAACAGGACTATCTAAATACTCCAAAGTTCCGTTTTGAGGCTGCGTAATAAAATCCAAAAAGTTATACTCTTCTGCTAGATTAAAATAGACGGGAGTTTCCTTATAGGTATATTCGTTAAAGGAGTATACAGACGAATCAAAAAATGGATTGACAGTTAATTTGATTTCCGCCTGGTCACAATAATCATTATGATCACATATGGTATAGGTAAATACTTCTTCGCCTTCAAACCCGGGATCGGGAGTGTAAGTGATATAATTTTTTTCATCGGAAATCGTAGCTGTTCCATTGGAAGGAGTTGACACCTCCGTTACTTCAAGATAAAATCCCGAGTCATTGACCAATACTGGAATACTGGTCGCTTTAGGTGCTACCTCTACTAACATGGAATCTTGAACCGCATTGATGGTTGACCCTTCAGGCTTGACTTCTACTTGATAAATCAACTCATATTCAATCATCGATGGATGTTGAATCCAAATTCTGAATTCATCTGTCCCGACGAATCCCGGTGCCGGTTCATAGAGAATAGCACGACCAACATATTGATCTTTATTGGTTGTAGGATTGAAAACCCATTCATCCAATAGGAATGTCACCGTACCATTGGAAGGCTCTAATGTTAAAAAACCAGATGACCAATTATCAGGGGAATAATACAATGCATTCCAATCAAGTACAGGAACATCAACTTCTGTAACTAAATTCAATTCAATTGGAACTTCGGGAATATCCACCACTTCAACAACAATATCGGCAGTAGCACAAGTCCCATCCGCTCCACATACTTCGTATTGGAATATATCTTGTCCAAGTGACCCCGTACTTGTGTACAATACTTTATTATCGGGAGTTATCTCAGCGGTTCCTTTTGTCGGAGGTGTTGTGATCGATATGCTCATCGGAGTAATGAAGTTTTCATCATTCGCCAATACATCAATGGTCACCGATTCATTTACATCAACTGTAGCGGCATCATTAATTGCCATGGGCGGAGCGAATACAGATTGGACATCTACCCAAGCGGATGAACAGGAACCACCGGTCACGCATATTTCGTATTGGAAGCTGACATCTCCCGTTCCTCCGGAAACGAATTGGATGGTTTGATCAGCGGTAACGGAAGCCGTACCGAAAGAGGGCTGGGAAAGGACGGACAAAGTAACGGGATCTCCCGTACCCAAGTAGTCGTTCTCCATTACGTTCAATTCAACGGAAGCACCGGTTTCGACTTCATATTGATCGTCGAAGGCAGTGGGGGAATCCAATGTTTCCACTACATAATATATCAACCGGTAATCGTGTATGACAGGAGCAGTTCCTATGGTATTTTCGATTTTCAATTCCACAGTGTCAATACCGATGAATGCAGCATCGGACTCATAAAGCAGTTGAAGAATAATACCCCCTGCATCATTATGAGAGAATGTGCCATGGCTTGGAGGACGGGTAATTTCAACCACTGAATTATAGGTTCCATCAAGTATCATGGCATTCGTGTTTCCTTGATCGACATGAAGATATTGGGTGAAACTTTGGGCAGAGGCACTTATGAGAGCAATAAATAAAAGTGATAATGTAAGTAGGTTTTTAATCATGATGATTCATTTTAAGTGATATTTCCTTGTCAAAGGAATAGAGGCAATGACACAACAAATGTGACGCTCTAGCACTAATAAAACAATGCATCATCTTATGAAAGTCGGGTTTTGACTAGAATTGGACAATTTTACAAAATGCTGTATATCCGACAAAATTCAAGATTTCACCTTGACGATACAATTGAAGTTATCTCTCCCTCCTTCATCCTTAAATTGAAGTTGTTCTATGGATTCCACCCATTCTTTTTCTTCCAAATCGGCAATCCAAGTTTGGTAGATGATTCCATTCTTTACTCTTCCTTTTATTTCAATAGAAAAATTATCATACAAGGGCATTTCACCATTTCGGTAGTCCCTTTCCTTTCCGATTAATGGAAATATATGCAATTCGTCCAATTCCAATTTTCCCGGAAGGGAAACTGCGATTCGATCGGCATAGAAAGATGCTTTTGAAGACTTCAAGAGACCACCTTCTTTTACCTCATCCCATCTTTTTTCTAAAATGGACAATTGCTCTAAATCTTGTTTTTTATTCGCAATTCTTTTTTGTAATAATTTATTTTCTTCTTGTAATTCTTGTGTAAAGAAAAATGCACCGACTAGTAGCAATAAGAATCCGGCGACCATTGCTTTCCAAGTGGAATCGAATATTCTCTTTTTGCCAAATTCCAGTTTAATTTCTTTGGTTTTTTCTGAATTAGAAAAAATCGCATCTCTGGTTAAATATTGGAATAAGGCTCCTAGGATGGGCAAGGTATCCGAAGACACTTTTTTGTTTCCGAAGTTCCAATTTTCCTCCGAGAAACTTCCTTTCACTTTTTGAAACGACTGTAATTCCCCTTCCGGGGAAAAATGAAATTTAAAACCGGCGATAGTTGCGGAATCAACAAAATCCTGATCAATAAAAGGCCAAACTTCAAGCATTGAAAAAACGCCTAAAGAAACACCCAACACCCAGAAGCCCGCTTCATCCAATTCCGAAATGAATTCTTCTACGACTTCCTTTCTGGTGACGGATACGATACTTCCTTTTTTCAAAATTTTACTTTGTACCACAAAATCCTTTAAATGGGCATCCGGAAAAACGGCATCCAATATTTTTTTTGGTTCGGTCAATTCTACATCCACCTTTCGATGAATGACTTTGGGTGTATTTAATATTGCGATAAGCGGAAGCCCTTTGGGAATATATTCGGATAGCTTTTCCAATGTATGAAAAACAGGAGACACTTTTTCAACATCTAAACGATCTCCGGTTTTTGACAATACCGCTGCCCTGAATATTGTTTTCCCTCCCGATAGGGAAACCATCAATCCACCAACCGATTTTTTTTGAGTGAACAGATTCATAATTAATACGTGATTGAGGTTTTGACAAAGATGACTAACTTGGATTTTGAACGGGTACGTTTGCGTTTACTGACAAACCATTTCAATACGGGAATCCGTTGCAATAAAGGAACGCCGCTCCCCTCTTCTTCAATTCCAACCGACTCCAATCCGCCTAGGACGATCATCTCGCCATTCTTGACCCTTATGCTTGAAGTTATGTTACGGTTTACCGTTGGTGGTGGTGCATTGGGCTGTAACTGTCCGGTAAAACTTGCTTGGTTGACTTCGATGTCCAATGTCACTTGCTCGTTTCCGGAGACAAAAGGGGTAATTTGAAAATCGAAGTTCGCTTCTACCGCTTCGAAGTTACGCGTGGTCGTTACTACGGGAGATAAAGAACCGACCGCATTATTGGTTTCGTTGACATAGTAAACGGTTTCGCCATTGGTCAATGAAGCGGTTTGTCCGTTCAGTGTCGAAAGTCTTGGTTTTTGCCGGACTTTGATCACTCCCGACTCCTCGATGGCCTTCATGGAAACATAAAAATTCGGGGAAACTTGTCCTAGGTTCACGACTCCGTTTCCGGCCAACCAACCTAGCAATTTATTCACTCCTCCCGAACTGAAAGTAAAGTCTACTCCGGGGAATAATTGTCCTCCCGCCTGAACGGGTTCGGGAGCGATACCAGCCTCTAAACCCGTTTGGACATTGAAGCGTTTTGTGATATCACAAATCATCAACTCTATGGTGACAACCGGAACCGGGCGATCAATTTTTTCTATGAATTCGCGGAGATGTTTGATTTGGGATTGAGTGCCACTTACAACGAAAGCATTTAAATCATGGAACTCCTTGATTTTAATATTGGTCTTTTGTAAATCTTCGGGAATTTGTTGTAGTAACTCCTTGACGGAACGATGTTGCAATTGAATCATTTCGGCGTGTACGAGTTGGTCTTCATAAACATCACCGATCATATAAACACCATCATTTTCCTTGTATTCATATTTTGTTCCTTGTAAAATTTTATCGAGAAATTGCACATAGGTTAAATCCTTTGCTTTGATGGTGACCGTTTCAGGCATTTCTGTATATAAATAATATTCAACCTTCGCCTTATCCGAAACATCAAGAATAATATCCGACAGTTTCCCTTCAAAAGCTTCAACGGAAATCAAGGCTTCGGTGGAGTCGGTGGCAGATTGACAATTGATGGAAAAGGCTCCAGATGATTTGCGTTTGGAAGAACCACTTCCTTTCCTACCTTTTGCTGTTCCGCTAGTCGATTTGGTCCCGGGCTTGACCGGAGCCGGCTTTGAAAACACCCAAAAACCATCTTCGTCTTCTTCCAATTCCAAACCGTTTCTTTTGGCGAGTTGTCGCAATGCCTTTTCGAAATCGGTTTTCCCGATAAATCCGTTTACTTTCATATCTGAAATTCCAGGTACAGCGATTACATTTTTTCCCGTAAGGGAACTGATACTTTTTAATACCATATCCAAAGTGTCATTTTTCAAATCCAATTCCAACTTGTTGTTGAAGGCATTAAAATTGACACCCAGCTTCTTTGGAGCTTCCTTTTTCACGGGAGGGACATAGGGTCTTAATTCAATAATAGAGCCTGAAAAATCCACCGTCAAATTGTGAAATTTGCACAAGTTGAGAATGATGTCGTGTGGAGAAGCCTCCTTGAGTGTGGTGATGACTTTTCCTTCCTCCACCGCCGGATCGATGGTCAGGCTGATTCCGGCTTCTTCGGTAATGGCCGTCGCATAATCTTGGATGGATATCCGTTTGAGATTCAAGCTGACCCTTTTGCTTTTTAATTTCGGATTTTTGATCGCATAAGCATCAAGGTGTTCCTCCACTTCTTCCATGCGGAGTTGTTCGTAATCGGGCTTTTGGGCGAATACAGCCGTAGCTAGTAAAATGGATAGTATGAATATTGTCAGGTGTTTCATGATTTTATCTTATCAAAGCGATACAATTGAATAAACTTCTTCTAAAGAAGTTACTCCTTGACGCAGCAGTAAAGCCGCATTTTCTCCTAGGGATTTCACTCCCTTTTCTTCTAATTTTTTATTGATATTAAATCTTCCCTCCTTGATGCAGGTCGCTAGGTCGTTATCAATCGGAACGATTTCATAAATGGCGGCTCGTCCCTTGTAGCCGGTATAGTGGCAATGACCACATCCTTTGGAAATGTAATGTGTGTCCAAATCATCTAACAGATTACTTCCCTTGGGCTTTAATGAGGAATCCAGGTGGGTTTCCTCCTTGCATTCAGTACATAATTTTCTGACCAGTCGTTGAGCGACTGCGGTATTCAATGTCTCCGCTAAAAGGAATGGTGGCACTCCCATATCCGCCAAGCGGGAAACAATGCCCCATGCGGAATTGGTATGTATGGTAGACATCACCAAATGACCTGTCAAGGAAGCTCGAATGGCCATAGAAGCCGTATCTTTATCGCGAATTTCACCGACCATAATCACATCCGGATCCGGTCTTAAAAATGTGCGCATAGCACTAGGAAAATCCAATCCGATTTCTTCCTTGAGTTGGACTTGATTAATTCCTTCTAAGGTATATTCTATCGGGTCTTCAATCGTCAATATATTATTGGTCGTCTTATTCAGTAATTTGAGTGTAGCGTATAATGTCGTCGTCTTTCCCGAACCGGTGGGACCGCTGATTAAAACCATCCCGTTCGGTTTTTTCACTCCGCTCAGATAAGCGGCCAAATCTTGGTCTGAAAATCCTAAGTGGGTCAAATCCAATTCGGTGGCGTCATTGCTCAGTAGTCGCATGACAATTTTTTCACCATGTAATGTCGGCAAGACGGACACCCTTAAATCGGTTTTCTTGCCGCTGCTGTCTTTGTAGAAAATACGTCCGTCTTGAGGAAGTCTTTTCTCGGCGATATCCAAATTGGACTTGATTTTTATTTTATTGATTAAGCTCGGATACTCTTCTTTTTCCAAGTCGAATCGCTCTAGTAGGGCACCGTCGATTCGGAATCTGATCCGACATCTGTTTTCGTATGTTTCTATATGAATATCACTTGCGCCTAATTTGGCGGCTTCATCGATGAGTCGTTCTAGAAAATCGTCGTCCTCATTCAAGGATTCCGCTTTTTCAACGGGTTGGTTTCCTCTTCTGTAATGGATTCCCAGACCTTTGTCCACTCGTTCTGTGTCGGTCGGTATTACTGAAATGTTTTTTCCCAGTAAAATTTCTAATTCCTCCGCTTTATCAGACAATTCGAATTCCGGTGGTGCCAAGACCGACACCTCTTCTTCATTGACTTGAAAAGGAATGACTTTGTACCGCCATGCTTGTTCGGTGGTCAGCGTTTGTATTACCGATACGGGAAGTTCTTTTATGCTATTTAAGTCCATACCAAATACGGATGAACGCTAGGTCTCCGGAAGGTGAAAGGACATCTATTCCCAAACATTTCGCGACAGCGAAAAAGAGGAATAAGAATATCCCCATCCATCCCGCTAAGGGAATCGCTTTTCCATGTTTGCCGGAAGGCGACATAAAAATGGATGCGAGTAAAGTGGAAACGGTAGCGAAGATGAAATAATGAAGGAATACGAACTTGGGCATCAAGAAACAGAGACCTAGGAAGAAGACTAAATCGCCACTCCCCAGTCGAGTATCCACGATATTTATGAACTTCCTGTTTTTTATTGAAAAATAAAGGAAGAGACCTAACCATTGCAACAATATGAAAGCGGTATTGAACAAAAAGTCGATCCAGGACAAGTCGTGGGTTAAACCCGAAATCAAACAGGCGACAACAAAGACGATTAATATCCAAGGTTGAATTCCGCGATACCTGAAATCTTCGTAAATGATCGGAATGGTGGATATACCAACGATGATTGCCCCCAACATGATTTGAAAGTTTATGGATACTTCTTCTTAAGTACTTAAAATGCCAAAGTTAATCAGAGATGATTTCGTTGAGTTGCCCGGACTGGTCGATTTCCCAAACATTGAGTTGACCGTCTCCGTCAAAGTCTTCGATCGCGGTAGCTTGGGCGACGAATCCTCCTTTTCCGGCACTGGTGATTTCATACAAAAATTTGCCTTCGCCTCCTTCTAGAACCGTTGTCGGCAAGTCGTATTTGATGTCTTGGAAATTATCGGCATAAGCGAACTTGGTGCTTCGATACATTTCTTGATGCTCTTGAATTTTTTTGAGATGCATTTTGGCTTCGGTAGAATAAGCCTCACCAAAAAGACCTTTAAAAGTTGGGATGGCCAATAATGTCAGAATGCCGATAATGGTCAATACTACAAGGAGTTCCTGTAGTGTGAAAGCCGGCAGTCGATTCGGATTTTTCTTTTTCATTTTTTATTCATTTAGCAAAGTGTGGAGGTCATATCCAATATTTCCTCCTAATCAAGTTTTCACAAATAAGTGCGGGAAGCGCTACATTTGTTACCCATGATTTTTCAAAAAAATAAAAAAAGATGGCCGGCATACGCTATGGTCGCCGCTTTGTCAGTAGCCGTACTGATGGCTTTGTTGACGACTATGTATATCATGTCGGCGTCCATCCAAACGGCTTTTTTAGAAGATGATTTGGCAACTTCCCGGCTTGATAGAAATGTCCGTTCGGCCTGGGCCATCGCCCTTTCGGGAAATGAAACCTCCCTAGATGCGGAATTGGATTTATTCGGCGAAGGTGTGGATTCGGTTATGATGCGGAGGAGACCTTGGGGGGTATTCGATGTGGCGGCCGTCCGGGCGGAGGTCCGTACTCCGATTCAATTGATGTCGAGAACGGAACATGGCATATTGGGAACAAAGCCTAGCGGAATCACAAAATCCGCCTTGTACTTACTTGACAGGAACCGACCGCTTTCTTTAGCTGGAACTACCCGGATTGTCGGGGATGCTTATCTACCTAAGGCGGGGGTGAAAAGGGCTGCTGTAGGAGGTCAACAATTCATGGGCAGTGAATTAATCGAAGGTGAAGAGTTGAGGAGCACGGGGCAGATGCCGCGCTTGAATCCACAAAGATTAGCTTATTGGTCTTCTTTGTTTGTCATTCGTAATGGGGGGGCTGCGATTCCTCCTGAAGCCCATCATTCTTTTTTGGATTCGACTTTATATTTTTTCGGGAAAAACTTGGTATTGGATCATGTTTCCCTTTCGGGAAATATAATCATTCAAGCGGCTGAGGCGATTCATGTCGGGGCGGATGCGATACTGGATGGTACCATATTGGTGGCACCTGTTATTTCAATAGAAAAAAAATTTAAGGGCCGTATCCAGGCTTTTGCATTGGATGAAATCATCCTTGGAAATGATGCTGAATTGGACTACCCTTCTTCCTTAATGGTCGTGCAACAAAAGTCGGTTTCGGAAAATGCTCGTATTGTAATAAGCGAAGGGGCTTTCGTCAGTGGTTTTGTGGGTTTGGTGAATTTGAACGAAGCCAATACTCCTCCTTTTCTCTCCTTGGAAAAACACAGTTTGATAGAGGGCTATATCCATGCGAATGGATTGGTAGAATCCCAAGGAGAAATCCAAGGGCATATTTCTTGTAAGTCTTTTACATTATCTACGCCTTCTACTATTTTTGATAATTATTTATTCAATACGACCCTCAACAGGAATGAGTTGCCGGATGGGTATTTGTTTCCGGCAATCGGTGAGGATGAGGTGGCGGAACATTGGATGACAAAAAGGAGTGAGTCATGAGATTACCCGGTACGACCATCGTTGAATCTTTGACGGCCTTGGCTTTGGTGGGGCTGGTTTTTGGTATTTGTTTAAGGATTTATATCGGTTATTCAACGGATCCCGGTTTATCGTCCCGCTTGGTTGCGGAACGGATATTGAATCAAGAAATGGAGCGGGTCATCGAATCTAAGCATTTCGTTTCGGAGCGGGGTGAAATATCGGGCTTGGAAATAGAAAAATTAATAGAACCTTATTCTTCGGAAGCGGGACTGATTCATATTCAATTGTCCGCGATTCAGGATGATAAGGTTTTTTATTCTATTCATAGAATTATCGTTCAACCATGAGGTGGAAAGGTTTTACATTAACGGAGGTATTGGTGGCGATGGCTTTGTCGACTATCGTGGTACTTTTTGCTTATC
>JAHDCE010000012.1:0-13727 GCA_020630045.1 Saprospiraceae bacterium
AAATGTAAAATAAAAAGTATCGAAAGTAGTTTATTCGATTTCACTGTCCGGTTCGGTTTCAAACCATTCCTTTGTTTTTTGGAATAGGTTTTCATACCATTTCGGATTAGATGATTTTTTCTTTTCTCGGATGGTTTCTCCCTGTGATTGGGTTTTGCCTTGGTTGTTTTTGATACCAAGGAGCAACAAACCGATAGCTGTGGAATAAATCGGGCTCGCCAACTTTTCGACATATCCGTGTGCCAACTTATTGATAGGCGTACCGATTTTGGTCGGCATTCCGGTATGGAATTCTACGAGCTTGTCGATGTTGTTGAGCAATGCTCCACCACCGGTAATCACCAATCCTCCCGTCATCAGTTTCCTTTCGTATCCGGAACGTTTGATTTCCCAGTAAACATGATCGAAGATTTCTTCCACCCTTGCTTGGATAATCCTTGCGAGGTTCTTGTCAGAAATTTCCTTAGAATCACGGCCGTTGAGACTAGGGATGGTGATGATTCGATTGTCGAATACTTCATCAGCCAAAGCGGAACCGAATTTTACTTTCAATTTTTCCGCTTGGTGGTGCATCACGTTACATCCTTCTTTGATGTCTTTGGTGATGACATTTCCACCGAATGGAATCACTGCCGTGTGGCGGATAATCCCTTCATGAAAAATGGCCAAGTCGGTCGTTCCTCCTCCGATATCAATCAATGCGACACCGGCTTCCTTTTCCTCTTCTGTAAGAATGGCTGAAGAAGAAGCGATGGGTTCCAAGGTCAATGAAGACACGTCCAAGCCGGCACGTTCAACACACTTATTGATGTTTTTGGATGCCGTGATTTGTCCGGTTACGATATGGAAGTTGGCTTCCAATCGAACACCTGACATACCTACTGGGTCCAAGATACCCTGCTCATTGTCCACGGTGAATTCTTGTGGAATCACATGGATGATTTTGTCGCCTGGCGGTAGTACCAATTTGTACATGTCCCTAATCAGACGTTGGATGTCGTCCTTGCGGATTTCATCGTCATCGTCTCTGGTGATGATACCTCGATGTTTCAGGCTTTTGATGTGCTGCCCCGCGATACCTACATGAACGTTGTTGATGGGTTGGCCCAAGTTTTTCTCGGCTTGTTCCTTTGCATCTTTAATGGCTTGGATGGTCTTCTCGATATTTGAGACGACTCCACGGAGTACACCGTTGGATTCGACCTTACCGATACCAAGAATTTCAAGTTTCCCGAACTCGTTCATTTTACCTGCGACTGCACAGACCTTGGTGGTTCCGATGTCCAAGGCAACTACGATGTCATTTGTCAAATTCTGCTCCATTAGCAATCGTTTTGATGGTGGTTCCCTTTTCATTTCGACCACCCGGTTTTATCATTTGTTTTATGCTTTTTTACAAACTACTTGACCCTTGAATTTGAGGTTGATGGTTTTGTATTTGTTCCATCCCTCATAGGGTAGGGCTTCCTTGTAAAATATTTTTAATCTCTTAAATTTATCTTCTATATTCTCATATCTACCTAGGAGAATTTTTTGTTTACCCAATTTGGGAACGATGATGAATTCCCGATTTTCAGTGACGAATATTTGTTCGGCCAAAGCCAGCATGAATTCATCTGATTGTATGTCTTCCATCAAACTGAATAGATACCTTAAGGCGTCTTGCTTCTTTCGTTGATATTCTGGTGTATATGGTGGAATATATCCGGTAGCCACCGGTACACGAGCCGTAAAGTTGGAAGAAAGCGGCATGAAGTTTCCTTCTTTGTCCAAGTAATAACTTTTGCCTTTTGCATCAATAATCCTGACGATAGGTTGCCGCTGTTCGACATCGATATGAAGGCGGTTTTCAGCGTCTATATACACGTCCGCGTCTTTGATGAAAGGGTCTTTTTCCAAGATATTTTCTTCTATTCGCCTCAAATCCAAATCGGCTACCGGCATACCTTGGACGCTTCTACCCAGGCCCCGAGTCATGGCGGTAATGACGTTCCCTTCCGTAATCAACTTGCTGCTATCCGGTAAGGACCTGACATGAACGAGGATGTCTTCTGTATGACTGCCTCCTTTTTTCTCCACCGCGGAAATGATGATGACCAATAGGAATATGGCGACCACCACACCCAAGATGCGATTGACCGTTTTGCCGATATTCTTATTGTTCATTTTCTTTTTCACGATGTATCTCTTTTTCAGTTTGTTTTAAATGGTATTAGTTATATATGTTTTAATTTTTCAGTTGTAAACAATTCTTTAATAGGCCTTACAAAGCGATCTATATCTCCTGCCCCAAGCGTTAACAGCACTTCCGGTGCGGATAGTTTCAATTTTTGTAACAAATTTTCCTTGTTCGCCCGTGTTTTTATCGGGTTTTTCATCAGTTCAAACAAGGAATCGGATGTCACACCCGGTATTGGGAGTTCTCTCGCCGGATAGATATCCATTAAAATGACCTCATCCAACTGGTCGAGCGCTTGCGCGAATTCTGCGGAGAAGTCACGTGTTCTGCTATATAAATGCGGTTGGAAAATACCGGTCACTTTTTTGTCCGGATACAATTCCTTGGCGGCAGAAATAGCGGCATTCAGCTCGGAAGGATGGTGTGCATAATCGTCGATATAGACAAAATTATCTGATCGGACGATGGTTTCGAAACGTCTCCAAATGCCCTTGAAACTCGCCATTGCCCGTCGAATGTCCTCAGGGGAAACGCCTAGGAGCAACGAAATGGAAATGGCTGCTGTTGCATTCTCTATATTGTGTCGGCCGGGTAGGGGAGATTGGATATCGGTGATGTTGATATCACCTTCGAAATCGAATTTGAAGAACCCGTTTTCTACCCTGATATTCGTCGCCCGGTTTTTTCCGGTTTCGAGGCCGTATGCGTTTTCGACGAAAGTCGAATCATCCTTGTCTTGAAGAGGGATGCTCAGACCTTGCTTGATGAGGACTTTTCCTCCCGGCTTGACTTTTTCCGCGAAAGCGGCGAAACCTTCAAGCATGGTTTCATGATTGTCGTAAATGTCCAAGTGATCCGCATCAGTAGAAGTGATGGCGGAATAATAGGGAGACAAATGCAAGAATGACCGATCGAATTCGTCGGCTTCCACTACAACCCATTCCGATTGTCCGAAAACGAAGTTGGAATTTAGATTTGCGGCAATCCCTCCTAGGAATGCGGTACAGTCTATGCCTCCTACTCTCAATAGATGGGTGAGAATGGAAGTCGTCGTGGTTTTGCCATGTGTGCCGGCAATGGCAATGGCTTTTTTGTCCTTGCTAATTAATCCGAGGACTTCGGCCCGTTTCATGACCGGATATCCGTTGTCTCTGAACCAAGTCAACTCTGTGTGGGTATCCGGAACCGCAGGTGTGAAAATGACGAGGTCTGCATTTTGTGGAACTTGAGAAAGGTCTTCTTCAAAATGGATAGAAATACCTTCTTTTGACAATCCTTCAGTGATAGGGCCCGGCGTTTTATCGTATCCTGACACCTCCATGCCTAGCATATGGAAATATCTCGCCAGTGCCGACATGCCGATGCCGCCGATACCGATGAAATAGATGATATGTTGGTCTTTTAAATTCACTTTCGGATCATTTTCTTTATTTCCTTGAATGTTTTGACATCATTATTTTTCTGCAATTCGAGGTATCCCATTTTGTAGGGTTCGCCTTTCATGCTACTTGATTCGTCGATATTTTCGATTTCGGATGTTTCACGGTTGTCTGAATCCGCTACACCTATGGTGAAATCCAACAGGGAGTTTTCTTCCAAAGCGAATTTTACACGACCTGCCGTGAAGCATTTTTGCAATTCCTTTTTAGCAATAGCGATTTCACAGGTATATCCGGTTTTGTCTTCTAACCTTTTGAATTCGACATTTATACCTAGGGAAGAACCGTCTGCCATATTATAGCATCGTGCCTTTCCATATTGATCGAATCCTATGATGATGGAAGCGTATTTGCCATTGGGTCTTGCATTGAGTTTCCCGTTCACGATTTTCGATCCGTTCATATCGAAGTGAAGGTGGATGAAATCTCCTTTGAATCCTTCGTCTCCGGCGGCGAGGGGAACGAGTTTCTCATCCGTTACTTTCAATCCGATGAAGATGTGGGTTGCATTCCAACCTGTGGCATATTGTGCATATAGGTCATTTCGTGTATGTCGTTCTCCAAGTACCGTAGCATGCAGGGAACGCCAATCGAATTTGCCTGTTCTACTCCATACCGGTTCTGTAAGATCGCCGTCAACTTCTATTTGTTTGGCGAACATACAAGGAGAAACCGGGGTTCTGAATGTCAATCTTTCTTTTCCTTCTTCTTCATACTCGTTGTAGACTACCCACTTTTCTTTGTTGAAATCGGCTGCAATCAAGCTACCTGTAGTCTGGTGATAATCCGTATTGATGTGTTTGGTGACTTCTAGTTGATTATCATTAATGATGATGTGATATTCGTCATTGTAGATAAACCTATTGTCGCCCCAAGATTCGACCACACTTAGATAATCCGCTTCTTGGATGATGGAAACATCCGGTTCGCTTCCTTCCGGGCCACAAGTCGGGCAGGCGAGTACATCTTCGAAGAAATGGATGTCGTATCGACCTTCTTCATTGCCGGTCGCCCAAATGAGGAATCTGTTGTCCGCAGGATTCAAATCCCCTTTTTTCTTTTTGTGCGCTAGGAATGCGATTCCTAGAAAATCTTGGATGTCATCACCATTCAAATCGATTTCAAGTGCGGCGTCTTCTCCTTGTACCAAACGATATTCCAAGGTATCTATGGTCGGTATCACCATATCCGGTGTGGTATAGTAGATGACGGTATCCAAGTCCGTAAAGATGGTATCCTGTCCATCGAACATCGTGTCGATATGGAAGGCGACTTGTTCCTCGAACGGTTCATTCAACATGACCAACAAGGAATCGGAGTTTTGGCCGTTCAATTGAGCGGCTACCAGCGTGCATAATATGACCCAAAGCTTTTTCATGATCGAGTGTAGTTTTTGATTAACCCAATAATTTCTTCAGCGATGTGGTCGGCTGCGTCGGGCTTTCCCAACTTTCGGATTTGGCCGCTTAATTTTTCCCGTAAGGGAATATCCTCCAATAGTCCGATGGCTGTCGGCAATAAATCCTTGGTCGCATCCTTGTCCTTTACCAAAACGGCGGCTTCTTTTCCGACCAACGCCAATGCATTTTTGGTCTGATGGTCTTCCGCGACATTGGGAGAGGGTACAAGGATGGTAGGTTTGCCCACCAAGCACAATTCGGAGATGGAAATAGCGCCGGCTCGAGAGATGATGACATCTGACATGGCATAAGCCAAGTCCATCCGGTCGATGAAGTCGGTCATGTTGACGTTCGGCAATTTCGAAATATCATAGGAGCTGAATTCCTCCTTGTACAATTTGCCGCATTGCCAAAGGACTTGGACATCGGGACGGTTCCTCAGCAATTCAATCGCTGATTTCATACTTTCATTCAGTGTTCGGGCACCGAGACTGCCACCTACGATAAATAGGGTGGGGCGTTGGCTGTCGAAACCGAAATGTCGGAATGCTTCATCTCTTTTGCCGGAGATTTCGGTAATATCCTTACGGACCGGATTGCCGGTGACCACCAATTTCCCGGAAGGGAAAAAAGCGTCCATGCTATCATAAGCGACGCAAATCTTATGGGCTTTTTTCGCCAATAGTTTATTGGTGACGCCGGCATAAGAATTTTGTTCCTGAATGACGGTAGGGATACGAAGGTTACCCGCTGCCCTTAACGTAGGACCGCTGGCGTAACCACCCGTTCCGATAGCAACATCGGGTTTGAAGGATTTGACCAATTTCCGTGCTTTCCACATACTGCTAATAAGTTTGAACGGGAAAGCGAGGTTTCTTAGTGTCAATTGTCGGTGGAAACCACTGATCCATAACCCTTTGATAACATATCCGGCCTTTGGAACACGATCCATTTCCATTTTTCCTTGCGCACCGACGAATAGGAACTCCGCATCAGGCATCCGCTTTTTGAGCGCATCTGCGATAGCGATGGCGGGAAAGACATGTCCTCCCGTTCCTCCTCCTGATATGATGAATCGCTTACTCATCGGTGGCTAAATTATCTTCGATGGCGTCTTCAAGATTGGTGGTTTCCAAGTATTTGCTGACGCTTAATATCATTCCTATCATGATGCTGGAAAATAGTACGGAGGTTCCCCCCATACTGACCAGCGGTAATGTTAATCCGGTAACCGGTACCAAGTCTACGGAAACGGCCATATTGGCCAATGCTTGGAATACGATTAGTAGTCCCATGCCCAGCGTGAGCATAGCTCCGAATGCCTTGGGGCTTCTCGCTACGAGGCGGACGCATCGTAGGAATAGGAGGACATAAAGTCCTAGTATCGCCAATCCGCCCAATAGTCCGTATTCTTCGCAAATGATGGCGTAGATAAAATCGGAGTAAGCGGCAGGAAGTATATTTCTTTGGATACTGTTACCGGGCCCCGAGCCGATGATTCCGCCTCGGGCGATGGCGACTTTGGATTGTTGTACTTGTTCGGCTCCATCTGCACTGACCGCGAATTCGTTGACTCGGTTCGTCCATGTTTCTACACGGATATAGTCCGGAAAGAAATTACCGAGAATGATGAGTGATGCGAAAACGACGATACCCAATAGCATGAGCAACCAGATATATTTCAAGGAGACCCGACCCATGAACATCATCATGATGCAAGTGAAAAATAGGAGCATCGCCGTGGATAAATCCGCCGGGGCGATGAGTCCGCATATGATGAGTACCGGGACAATCAAAGGCAAAAATGCGCTTTGGAAATCCTTGATGTATTCTTGTTTGGCTCCGATTCTTTGGGCGACATAAACGATGAGCGCCAGTTTGGCGAAATCGGATGTTTGGAAGGTCAAGTCGATGATGGGTATGGTGAGCCATCTCCTGGCATCATTGATTTCCGTTCCTGAGAATAGGGTAAAGAAGAGTAGCGGTATGCTTAATATCAGTAAGTACGGCGCCCACTTGGCGAAGTACTGATAATGGAGTAGGTAACACATATAGGTGAGTCCTATGCCTCCAATCATGATGATAAAATGCTTGAGTAGGTAGTATTCGCTACCCACACCGCTCATATATGCTTTCGTACCGATAGAACTATATACGGCGAGCACTGACAATAATGCCAGAAGCAGCACGATCATCCAGATGACGCGATCGCCTCTGAGTTCCGCTAACAGCCTTGTACCGAATGTCGCCATGATTTACTACGATTAATTCTATTTGTTCGTTACTAATTTTGCCATTTCCAATACCGCATCGCGGAATTGGTCGCCTCTATCCATATAGTTTTTAAATCGGTCGAAACTGGCACAAGCCGGGGATAGCAGAACTACGTCACCGTTTTCTGCGTAAATGCTCGCGATTTGCACGGCATGGATGGCATTGTCCGCTTCTTCCAATACTTTGATTATCGGCGAAAATGTTTCTAAGATTTTGGTGTTGTCTTCTCCTAGGCAGACGATAGCTTTGACATGGTCTTCCACCAATGGAATGATGGTGGAGTAGTCATTGCCTTTATCCGTTCCTCCTACGATCCAGACGACGGGTTTTTCTTGTGCTTTCAGTGCAAAGTAGACAGCATCGACATTGGTCGCTTTACTATCGTTGATATATTCGACGCCTTCTATTTCGGCGATTTTTTCCAATCTGTGTGGTGCATTTTCGAATGAATCCAAGCCTTTTTGGATGTCTTCGGGTGAAACACCTGCTTCAAGGGCGGCATTGATGGCACATGAAGCATTGAATTGATTGTGCGGCCCTTTTAGGGAACAGTTTTCCATATTGAAGTCGAGGCTGTTCATCCGAATCGTGTCCTTGTCGTCCAATGGTGCGATTCCTGTCAGTTGTACATCGGTACCCGTTTCCGAAAGGAAGTGCTGTATGGTTTCATCATCTTGATTGAAAATGAAAACGTCGGATTCGGTTTGGTTTTCAGTAATTCTGAATTTTGAAGCCGCGTAATTTTCAAATTTGTAATCGTACCGGTCTAAGTGGTCAGGCGTGATATTGAGTAAGATGGCGACATCCGCTTTGAAGGAGTCGATGCCATCCAATTGGAAACTGCTCAATTCCAAGACATACCAGTCGGGTTGTTCGTTTTGGGCGACTAGAGCGGCGAAACTATGGCCCACATTTCCACCGAGACCGACATTAATGCCTGCTGTTTGAAGCAAATGATGCGTGAGCAGGGTAGTAGTAGTTTTGCCATTGCTACCTGTGATAGCGATGATTTTTTTATCGGTATATCGAGCTGCGAATTCAATTTCGGAAATGACGGGTGTTCCTTGATTGACCAATGATTGAATCAGTGGCGCTTTATCTGGAATTCCCGGACTTTTTACGATGGTTTCGCTCTTAAGAATCAGTGCTTCGGAATGTTTTCCTTGTTCGTATGGAATATTCGCTTCTATTAGCGTTTTTTCGTATTGAGGCTTTATCTGACCTGCATCGGATACCCAAACGGTCAACCCTTTGGCTTTGGCCAATAGAGCTGCCCCGACACCGCTTTCGCCGGCACCGAGAATGACAATTTGATATGTTGGATGTTTATCCATTTCCGATTATCTGATTTTTAGTGTTACGATGGTCAATACTGCTAGTAGGATTCCTACGATCCAGAATCGGGTAACGATTTTGGATTCGTGCATTCCTTTCTTTTGGTAATGGTGGTGGAGTGGAGACATCAAGAAGATCCTTCTTCCTTCACCGTATTTTTTTCTTGTGTATTTGAAATAGGCGACCTGAATCATGACGGATAAATTTTCCGCAAGGAAAATTCCACATAGGACAGGTATCAATAATTCTTTTCTGACGAGTATGGCCAGAGCCGCTATGATTCCGCCAATGGTCAGGCTGCCCGTGTCTCCCATGAAGACTTTGGCGGGGTAAGCATTGTACCATAGGAATCCGATACATCCTCCTAGGAAACAAGCAGAGAAAATCACCAGTTCTTGTCCGTCCGGGATATAGTGGATGTTGAGGTAATCGGAAATCAGTAAATTTCCCGAAAGGTAGGCGAACAGTGCAAGTGTAATGCCTATTATCGCGGATGTTCCCGCTGCTAGTCCGTCGATTCCATCGGTCAGGTTAGCGGCATTTGAAACAGCTGTAACGACGACTATAATCAATAAAATATATAGTATCCATCCACCTGTTTGTGCATGGTCTCCGAGGAATGGAACCAAGTCCGAGTAATCGAATCGATTTCCTTTTAGGAAAGGTACGTTTGTGGAAGTTGTCTTTACATTGGCGACATAGGTGGTATCCAATGCGACCTCGTCAATGATCGGAATGTATTCGATGACTTCATAGTCGTACCTTTCGGCGGTTTCCAGATCCATACGGACTACGATTTCGTCATTGAAATACATGGTTAGTCCGATGATGAGTCCCAAGCCGATTTGACCGATGATTTTGAATTTTCCTTTTAGTCCTTCCTTGTCTTTTTTGAATACTTTGATGTAGTCATCCACAAAACCGATGATTCCCATCCATATGGTGGAGGCGAGCATGAGGACGATATAAATATTGTCGAGTTTTGCTAATAAGAGACATGGTATAAGGATGGCCATGATGATAATGACACCACCCATAGTAGGCGTGCCTTCTTTTTCTTTTTGGCCTTGTAGTCCTAGGTCCCTGACCGTCTCACCGACTTGTAATTTTCGAAGGAATTTGATGATTCTACCTCCGAATACCATAGAAATGAGGAGGGATATGATGATAGCCATTCCCGCACGGAAAGAAACGTACTGGAACAGCCCCGCTCCGGTAACGTCATGTTTTTCTAGCCATGTGAACAAATGGTATAACATCTTTTTTTGAGTTTCGAGTATAAAATGAAAGAGAGGTGTAATACCTACATCCTACTGTTTATAGATGAGTAATCATGAGCAACGAACAAAGGAGACAGGATAGGATATGGTATTACGACCTCTTACTTTCATATTTCTTAGTTTAAATATTCATTAATGATTTCCTTATCGTCAAAGGGGTGTTTTACACCATTGACTTCTTGATATTTTTCGTGCCCTTTACCGGCGACGAGGATGATATCCCCTTTTTGAGCCAGTGTGCAGGCGGTTTTTATAGCTTGTTTACGATCGGTTATGCTCAATGTCCTTATCCTGGCGTTGGCCGGGACACCGGCTTCCATTTCCTCAATGATGGTCGTCGGGTTTTCAGTCCTAGGATTGTCGCTGGTCAAAATGACTTGATCGCTGTAAGAACAGGCCATTTCGGCCATGACCGGTCGTTTGGTTTTGTCGCGGTCTCCACCGCATCCTACGACGGTTATTAGTTTACTATTCCGTCCTTTCAAATCCTTGATGGTACTGAGTACGTTTTCAAGGGCGTCCGGTGTATGGGCATAATCCACTATGGCCATTTTGCCGGATGTTTTTGCGTTGATACGGTCAAAACGTCCTTCTGCCGAAACCAATCTGCTCAGTGCGGTGAGCAATTCCATTTTATCGGCTTCCAATAGGGTAGCGGTCGCATAAACCGCCAAGTAATTGTATGCATTGAATTGTCCGATCATCCGACCGTGGAATTCGATGCCATCCAAGTCCATATGGAGACCTTCTAGGGAGTTTTCGATGATTTTCGCCTTGAAATTCGCCGGACGTTTGAGGGCGTATGTATGTTTTGTAGCCTTACAATTTTGAACCATGACGAATCCTCGCTTGTCATCGGTGTTGATGAGTGCGAATGCCTTTTTGGAGAGTCCGTCGAAAAATCCTTTTTTGGCTTTGATGTAATTGTCAAAGGTGCCGTGGTAGTTCAGATGGTCGTGGGACATGTTGGTGAATACACCGCCGATGAATTCAAGGCCGTTGATTCGTCCTTGGTCTACGGCATGGGAACTGACTTCCATGAAAACGTAATCGCAACCGGCTTCTACCATTTCGGCGAGAAGGGCGTTGAGTGTTACGACATCGGGAGTCGTATGGGTGGATGCAATGACTTCCTTACCGATTTTGTGTTCGACGGTGCTGAGCAATCCGCATTTATATCCCAAGTCACCGAATAGATTGTAGAGTAGGGTAGCGGTCGTCGTTTTACCGTTAGTTCCCGTGATTCCTACCAGAGACAGTTTTTGGCTAGGATGGTGATAGAAATTACCTGCCAATGCTCCTAGGGCTTTTCTACTGTCTTCTACAATAATAATAGTGGTGTCAGTGAGTATATCCGTTGTCGGCGCTTCTTCACAAACGATGACATCCGCTCCATTTTTTAGAGCTGCCGGAATGAATTGATGTCCATCCGCAGCGGTTCCTCTCAGTGCGATGAATACGAAACCTTGTTCTACTTTTCTGGAATCAATGGCGATACCGCGGATCGACCTTTCCGGTCGTCCGATCATTTCCCGAAAGGGAATATTGGATAATATGTGTTCCAATTGCATCATCCCAGTGTCAAGTGTATGGTTTGACCATTGATTTTCCTTCCCGGAGGGACGGATTGTTTTCTGATTTTTCCGATTCCGGAAATGGTGACTTTCATGCCCGCATTTTCCAAAAGATACATGGCATCCTTGATGCCCATGCCCAAAACGTTGGGGACTTTTTCTGTTCCCGCAGGTTTGGAGTGAACTGAAAGCGTATCCGATTTTGCCCGAATGATTCCCCATTCCGCGTTAGCGGCATGATGGGTGTATTGAAAATTCAAATCATCTAGCAATGCCGTTATTTCTCTAGTTTGCCCGACATTTTGGTCGGGTAACTTGTATGTTCTCCAAGCGCTTGCCGGTTCTTCGTTGAGCGCTTGTTGCATTTCGATTTTTGATGCGAAGGTTTTGTCCGCGATTTCCCTGAAAATAGGGGCGGCGACTTCACTTCCGTAGAATCCGTGCTGCTTGGGGTCATTGACCAAGACCATGACAGAGTACTTAGGGTTTTCGGCAGGGAAGTACCCGGCGAAAGACGCCTGGTACTTCAGTTTGCCGCTTTTCCTAATTTTGTTGTAATTGAGTTGAGCCGTACCTGTTTTTCCGGCGAAATTATATTTATCCGTATTGACCGCCTTTGCGGTTCCATTTTCTACTACGCCTTCCAGCAGTTGTTTGACCTGTCTGATGGCAGATTTTTTAGCGATATTTTGGTCGATGATGACCGGTTTGAATGTTTTGACCGCTTTGCCATACTCCAAAATGTCAGAAACCAAGTAGGGCTTCATCATTTTACCATCATTCGCGACAGCGTTGTAGAAGGAAAGGAGTTGCAAGGGCGTGATGGTCAATTCATACCCGATGGACATCCAAGGCAGGGTGGTACCCGACCAATCATCGTCCTTGTTTTCGGGATCTTTGATATAAGGTGCGATTTCACCGTCGATTTCAATACCCGTAGGAGCGTCGAGGTGAAAGGATTTCATTTTCTTGTAAAATTTCTTTTTGTCACGAGCATATGCTTCGTTCGTTAACAGGGCGATGCCGACATTTGAAGAAATTTCGAATGCCTTTTGGAGCGTGGTTTCTTCTAGGGCATGGTAGGAAGCGTCGACCATTTCTTCTTCATAAAATTCATGGCGTCCTTTGTTGAGGGCGATGGTATCTTCGGGAGTGATGTAGCCATCATCCAGCAAAGCTAGGACAGTCGCCATTTTGAAGGTAGATCCCGGTTCGACCGGTGTACCTACGGCATAGTTGAACCGTTCCCACCATCCATCGGAAGTGCGACCTACATTCGCTATGGCCCGAATGGCCCCTGTTTCTACCTCCATGACAATCGCAGTGCCGAATTCGGCATCGTGGTGCTGGACTCCTCTAAGGAGAGCTTGTTGTGCAATGTCTTGTAAACCGATGTCGATCGTGGTTTGGATGTCTTTTCCGCTCTTGGGTTTGATGAGTGTGTAATCATCGACCGGGATGAGGATGGTTTGTCCATTCTTACCTCTTATTTTCCGAAATTTCAAAAGCTCTTCCCCTTGTGTTCCGGAAAGGATATCATTGAATCTACCCTCTAGGCCGACCGGCTTCGCCCCATCGCGAACGTATCCGACTGTTCGGTGGGCGAGTATGCCGAACGGACGCCGTCTTTTCGGATTTCGTTGAGCGATGAATCCTCCTCTGTATCGTCCCCTGTTGAATATTGGGAATTTTGCCATCGCTTCTTTTTCCAAGTAGGTGGCGTTCTTTTTTATCAGAATATATTTTTCCCCGTTGCGTCTAGCATCCTTCAGCCTGTCAGCGTAGCCGCCCGGTGTATAGGTGTTGTCGATATATTTAGCGATCAGGTAGCCTAGGCTATCTACATGTTTGTTAAATATTTCGTTTGTCAAGGGGCTGACGGTCGCATCGAAGTGAATGTCGTAGAAGGGGAGTGAAGTTGCCAGTAGACTACCGTCTGTCGCCAGGATATTGCCTCGGTCACCTTTGATGACGCCTTCTTGGTAATGGATTTTCTCCTCTTTAGCTTTCCATTTGTCCTTTTCGAATAGGGCGATACGAATGGCTTGACCGAATATCAGTAAGGCCAACAATACGACGATTGCCAGCACTACGTAAACACGTACTAATATTTCGTTCTTTACATTCATTCGTTATCTCCTAGTGTTTTGGAGTCGTGTTTTCCTTTTGATGATTTTTTTGGGTATTTTAATACGACAAGCCGATGTCTTTTAACCGTTTAAAAACTTCTGATTGTTGGCTGTGAT
>JAHDCE010000012.1:13737-19620 GCA_020630045.1 Saprospiraceae bacterium
TTCTTTACATTCATTCGTTATCTCCTAGTGTTTTGGAGTCGTGTTTTCCTTTTTGGACGATGATTTTTTTAGGCCTTTTGCCTGAATCCGACAAGCCGATGTCTTTTACCCGTTTCAATACTTCTGATTGTTGGCTGTGATACATAAGATCCGATTTCGCCGCCATGTATTTCCAGCGCAATTGTTGGATTTCGGATTCGACCGCTTTGATTTCGCGAATTTTGTTTTCCGCATAATGGATATTCGCTACATAAATGACCCCTAGGAAAGTCAGGAAAACCACAAAGGGCAAGTTCTTGAGAATCAAGCTTGCCGTAGGAGTGCCCAGATAGGCGTAATCCATTATGTTAGTCCTTTTGGCCATTTTTTTCTTTTTTCTCCGCTACCCTGAGTTTTGCGCTCCGGGCTCGCGGGTTTTCTTCGATTTCTTTTTGGGAGGCTTCGATAGCCTTCCTAGTGATTAAATGGAAGGGACGTTCAATGTTTCCGAAGAAATCTTTGATTTGTTTCCCTTCAAAATTGCCGCTTCTGAAGAAGTTTTTCGCCAAGCGATCTTCCAAGGAATGGTAGGAGATGACGACGAATCTTCCTCCTTCATCCAATATCTCCAGTCCTTGGCTCAGCATTTCTTTCAGAGCGTTCATTTCGTCGTTCACTTCGATGCGGATGGCTTGAAATACTTGTGCTAAGTATTTGTTGCGTTTACCGCGGATGACCGGTCCGAGCGTATCGAGGAAGCGGGAGGTGGTTTCTATAGCATGTATGTCCCTGTCCGCTATGATGGCTTTCGCCAATGTTTTGGAATTCCTGATTTCACCGTATTCGCTGAAAATCCGGACAAGTTCCGCTTCTTCGTACTGGTTGATGACCTTGCCGGCCGATAGGTCGGCGTTTTGATTCATCCGCATGTCTAATTCCGCATCGAAGCGGAACGAGAAGCCTCTTTCGGCTTCGTCGAATTGAAATGATGACACGCCTAAATCTGCGAGGATGCCATCAATTTTCCTTATCCCGTGTAATCTCAATTGTCTTTTCAGATGCCTGAAATTACTGGGTATGAAGGTCAGCTTGCTGTCGTCGATGATGTTTCTCCTAGCATCCGGGTCTTGGTCAAAGGCGAATAGTTTGCCTTCAGGCCCGAGATGTTCGAGGATGTGTGCAGTATGTCCACCACCGCCGAAGGTGACGTCCACATAAACGCCATTCGGTCGGATAGAGAGCGCCTCAACGCTTTCTTTCAGTAGGACAGGGTTGTGATATTCCATCACGTTGGTTTTCATTAAAGGGACGAATCCCAAAAGTTTATTCTATGTTCCCCATCACATCCTCAGCAAGGTCGGAGAAATCATCAAATTCCTCGTCGATCATTTGCTGGTACTTGTCCTTGGCCCAGACCTCAATTCGGTCTTTGTAGGCGAAAAGGACAATTTCCTTCGATAAATCAGCATGTTCCATTAGCTGTTTTGGCAGCAGAAGTCTATCGGATCCATCCAGTGTCAATTCATTGGCACCCCTGTAAAAGTGTCTGACGAAGTTGCGTTTCTTTCTGTTGTAGATATTCAACTTGTCCAACTCCGCTGTGATTTTGTCCCAGACGGATTGGGGATAAATGGTGAGGCACTGTTCAAAACCTCGATTGATAACAAACCGGTGAGCTTCCTCACCCAATTGACGGATGAGTTGCGTAGGTAGTCTGAACCTTCCTTTGGCATCTACCTTCACCTCGAATTCTCCGGTTAGTCGCTGCACTATTTCGTTCGTTGCTCTAAAACTGATGCTAATATATGGGTGTTTTCCCATTTTTCGCCACTTTTTCCCACTATTATTTCATTTGTTTTGCCACTTTTTTCATTTTTTCTTTTATTTAAAATAAATTGTTTTTTAGAATGCAAAAAAATAAGCCCTTGTCAGAGACAAGAGCTTGTTTTCTAATTTTTTGTTTAGGCGGAATTCCCACAAACCGCCACAAAAATTCAATTTTATGCCGTCACGATTATTTTGGGTGAAGCAGATAGAATATCTTCACTAGCTTGCGATTCGAACTTTTTAAAGTTGTTTTTGAACTTAGTAGCAAGTTCGGCCGCAGTCGCGTCATACTCGGATTTATCTGCCCAGGTTTCCCTTGGATTCAATACTTCGTCCGGTACGTTCGGGCAAGTGTTGGGGACAAGGACTCCGAATACCGGATGTTCCGTGTATTCAACTTTGTCTAGGACTCCGTTCAACGCTTCCGTAATCATGGCTCTGGTGTATCGAAGTTTCATTCTGTTACCTACACCGAATCCACCACCGGTCCATCCTGTATTGACAAGCCAAACATTGGTGTTGTATTTGTCCATTTTTTCACCCAGCATTTCTGCGTATTTGGTAGGGTGTAAAGGAAGGAATGGATGTCCGAAACAAGCGGAGAATGTCGCTTGAGGTTCGGTGACTCCTTCTTCGGTACCGGCTACCTTTGCGGTATATCCGGAAATGAAATGGTACATGGCTTGCCCCTTGGTCAGTTTAGAGATGGGAGGGAGTATACCAAAGCTATCACAAGTCAAGAAAAAGATATTCTTGGGAATACCCGCCTTGGATTGTGGTAATGCATTATCGATGTGATAGATGGGGTAGGAAACCCTGGTGTTTTGAGTGATACTGGAATCTTCAAAATCGGGCGTACGCGTTCCTTTTTTGAAAATAATGTTTTCTAGAATAGCTCCGTGTTTGATGGCATTCCAGATTTGCGGTTCTTTTTCCTCTGACAAGTCGATGGTTTTTGCGTAGCAACCACCTTCAAAGTTGAAGACGCCTTCATCAGACCAACCGTGTTCATCGTCACCGATAAGTGGACGGTTAGGATCTGCGGATAGTGTGGTTTTACCTGTTCCGGAAAGACCGAAGAAAACAGCGGTATCGCCATCCTCTCCGACATTGGAAGAACAGTGCATGCTCAAAACTCCTTGGTTGGTCGGAAGTTCATAATTCAAAACGGAGAAAATCCCTTTCTTGATTTCACCGGTATAACCTGTGCCACCTATTATAATGGTCTTTTTGGTGAAGTTGATGATAGCGAAATTGGATTGTCGTGTACCGTCCACTTCTGGAACTGCGTGAAATCCGGGTGCGCAAAGGATGTTCCAAGTCGGTGTAGCATCCAATAATTCTTCCTTGGATGGACGCAAGAACATATTGTGCAAGAATTGGCTACTCCAAGGATATTCGGAAACCAATCTTACATCTAATCGGTACTTGGTATCAGCACAAGCGTAGCCATCTTTGACATACACCTCTTTGCCCTTGAAGTAATCGAGTATTTTATTGTAAAGGCCATCAAACTTATCTGCGTCGAAAGGCATATTGATTTCTCCCCAGTCTACCGTATCGGATGTGATACTGTCTTTGACGATAAAACGATCTTTAGGAGAACGGCCGGTGAATTTTCCGGTTTTGATGGCGATGGCTCCGGAATCCGCCAAGACTCCCATTTTTTTACTGATAGTGTGTTCTACCAGTTCTTCGGGAGTGAGGTTCCAATATTGGTGCGTGGTCCCCTCTATTCCCAGACTTTTCAAGTCAGCATTTGGATTTTTAATGCCTGTAATAGTCATAACAACAAGTATTTTTAGTTAGGGAAGTGTCTTTTGGACACATCCTTATTGGTTTTGTTCGGATTAGGGCACAAATATACGTGTTACATACCGATAAACCTGAGTTTATTAACAAAGAATGTAACCGTTGAATTGCTTGTATACCTAATTTTAAAATTCAAAATAAGTCTTTGGATATAAGAGTTTTCCTAGAAATCCGAGTTGAAATGGAATTGGATTTCGGGGAAGTTTTCTTGTACTGTTTTGAGTTGCCAGGCGGATTCTGCAAGGAATACATGGAAGCCATCTTTGTCTTTTGCCATATCCCTTTTCCGCCTTTCGGCGAAAGCTTTGAATTTTGAATCATCCTCCCAAGTCAGCCAGCATGCTTTGTGTAAATTGAGGGGTTCGTATTGGCAGGAGGCGCCATATTCGTGTTTGAGCCGATATTGGATGACGTCAAATTGTAGTGCTCCTACTGTGCCTATGATTTTTGTATTTCCGAATTCTTTGACGAACAATTGGGCTACACCTTCGTCCATGAGTTGTTCAATGCCCTTGGCCAGTTGTTTGGCTTTCATGGGGTCTGAATTGTGGACGATTCGGAACATTTCCGGGCTGAATCTGGGGATTCCTTTGAATTGAAGTTTTTCGCCTTCGGTGAGTGTGTCTCCGATTTTGAAGTTACCCGAATCATAAAGACCTACGATATCTCCTGGGAAAGCACTTTCCACTACTTCTTTTTTGGAGGCCATAAAAGTAGTGGGATTGGAGAACTTCATTTTTTTATTCTGCCTGACGTGTAGGTAATTGGTATTCCTTTGAAATTCACCTGAGCAAATTCTTAGGAATGCGATTCTATCACGGTGTTTGGGATCCATGTTGGCATGGATTTTAAATACGAATCCGGTGAATTTTTTTTCGGCGGGTTCGACCATTCTTTCTTCGGTGGGACGAGGTTTGGGACTCGGAGCGATTTCCACGAAGCAATCCAACATTTCTTTGACACCAAAATTATTGACGGCGGAGCCGAAAAAAATGGGGGAGAGTTCTCCTTTGGCGTAAGCCTCTTCATCGAACTCGGGATATATTTCGGAAACCATATTGACCTCTTCACGAAGTTCTTCGGCGGCATCTTCTCCGATGTGGGTTTCTAGGGCCGGGTCATCCAAGTCATTAAATTCGATAATATCTTCATCGGCTTGTTTGCCGTGCGGGCTAAACAATACCAGTTTTTTCTCATATAAATTATAAACGCCCTTGAATCGTTGTCCCATTCCGATCGGCCAACTGAGGGGGCAAGCTGTAAGGCCGAGTTTTTGTTCTATTTCGTCAAGGAGTTCAAAACCATCTTTTCCTTCTCGGTCTAACTTATTGACGAAAACGATCATTGGCGTGGCCCGCATGCTACATACTTCCACTAATTTTTCGGTCTGGGCCTCTACTCCTTTTGCGACATCGATAACAACAATGGCACTATCTACTGCTGTCAATGTTCTATAAGTGTCTTCGGCGAAGTCTTTGTGTCCCGGTGTGTCCAGGATGTTGATTTGTTTTTCGCGGTATTGGAATCCCATCACCGAGGTTGCCACGGAGATTCCCCTTTGCCGTTCGATTTCCATAAAATCGGAAGTCGCGCTTTTCTTGATTTTATTGGATTTTACGGCTCCTGCCACTTGGATGGCGCCACCGAATAGCAGTAGTTTTTCGGTTAATGTAGTCTTACCTGCATCCGGGTGACTGATAATGCCGAATGTCCTGCGTTTATTGATTTCTAGTTCCAAGCTCATGGATAATGGAATTTGGGGCAAATGTAGTGAAATAAAGTCGGCTATGTAAGTACAAGTTTATTTGGAAGCAATAGATGATTTCACGAAAAATTGAGTATGGGCAGACGGTTGTTTTAGAAATCCACTTCGTAATTCCCCTTAAACATTAGCATAGGGCTATGCTTTGCGGCGAATGCCTCGTCTATTCCCAAAATAACGGTTTGTCTTTCATACAAAGAATTTCGTTATAACATCTATTTGGGAGCAATGTGGTTTCTAATAAAAAGTAGCGGATTGAAGTGTTCTAATGGGAATACTTTATATGAGTTAAAAGGAAAACTTATCCGGGATTTGAAAAATTGGAATTATCTTCCTTTTTTGTGGGAAGAACAGTATGAAAACCGATCCGTTGGAGATAAACTCTACGGAAACCCTACATTATCACGAATTTTCACGACAGTTATGGTAGAACTCGCTGGTATTATCGTTCTGGGGATTTTTGCCCAGTGGATTGCTTGGAGGGTCAGGGTGCCGGCCATCCT
>JAHDCE010000548.1 GCA_020630045.1 Saprospiraceae bacterium
AGGTCGAAACTTGATTTCTTCCCAAGATGCCAATATTGGTGGTATCGGTATCAGCTTGGATTCCATCCTTGTGGAATTAAATCAAAACGAACTGGAAACCGCCCGTTTCAATGGAGGAATTGTACTTCCGATTATGGAGGAAGACGAAGCGATGCCATATGAAGGCAACATCTTGATTTCCGATAATGGAGAAGAAAGTTTCTTGGACTTTACATTCGAGGCGAAGCCGGAACGGGTGAAAATAGATTTGCTCCGAACCGAATTCAGTTTCGATACTACCAGTACCATTTCATTCTCTAGGGAAAACGGCGAATTCGTCGCTCCTGTCATCGATCTATCAGGAGCCATGTTCATCGACATTCCGGAAGGAGATGACGCATTCAGCCCGGACTTCTTACAATTGGTTGAAGATTTAGAGGAGGCGACAGGAGTGGAGGACATGATACCTTCCTTCTCATTGGACAGCATCGAATTCACCAACTTCAAAATTGATTTCAATAGTGATGAAAGTGTCTTCTCAATCGGAAACATCCAACCTAGGAACGCCAATATCTCATTCGTAGGTCAAGAATGGAGTATGGATGACATTACATTCGATGATTTGGAAGCCTTGGGAATTGAAGCGGCGGAAGCTGCTGATGCCGCCGCCAATGCGACCTCAAGCGATGTAGCCGGAGCGGTCAAAGACCTAGGACTCGAATTCGAATTTGATACCAAAATCATCGGTATTCCAGTTTCAGCGAGCTTCGCCGTATTGATTGATGAAACCCAAAATGGAGATGATGTTGAATACTCATTCGAAGGTTTCCATTTCGATTATGACCTTCCGGAATTACCGAGCTTCTCTTGCGATAGTGATGTATTGACCGAGGTCCCCGACGACCAAGCACCGGTCGCCATGACGAATGGACAAAATGTTACCGTAGGAAGATTCACCATGAAGGTGGAGTCCTTGGAATCAGGCAGTGCTTCCGGTAACAAAGGGAAAGGAATCATCGAAATTCCATTCTTGGGATACAAGATGAAAGTCGCTTTCGACGGTATTAAAGTGAATGCTGCAGGACAACTCATCGAAGGTGAAATATTGACTGACGTAGACGAAAGCTTGATATCCGATGAAATGGCGGGTCCTGAAGGAACTTCTATTCCATTTGTAGAACAATCCGACGCTTTGGACAGCTTCCTCGAAGGTGCTCAAGATTTCTTTACGCTACCGATTTCTATAAGTGAAAAACTGAAGGAGTATGAGGTGGATTTACCGGAAGGTTTGGATTTGGTATTGCTTGGATTGGCATTCAACAATACAGGAGCCCAAGCGAACATCTCCATCTCGATTCCGACAGGAGTTGAAGGCGATTATGTGTATTTCGGCGTCCGTGGATTGGATGTTCGACCTGACGGTATCGACTTAGGGGAACTGAAATTGTTCCTAGCGCAAGACATTGATTTATCAAAAGATGATGAATAACAACGATTAAAAAACCATTCGCAACCGGAAAAGATGAAAACGAACTACAAGATGAAACAGATGGTAAGATGGTGTATGGCTATTCCCATGTTATTCCTTTCCTTTACAGGAATGGGGAGTAATGAACCGGTCGTGCCGGTTTCGATTCCTGAACTCGGAGGCAAAATGATGACCTTGGGGCAACAGGTTCATGCCGGTGATTTTACGATGGAAGTCACCCATTTGGATTTCGCCGCTAAGGCGGAAAATAAAGGTAGGGGAGTCGTCTTTCTCCCATTTGTGGATCAGTATCTAAATGTTGAGTTCGAAGCCGCAAAAATCAATCGTTCCGGAGAATTGGTCAGCGGACGGATAAAGGCAGCTCAATTGACCGATGAAAATAGAGCATTTTTAATGCTGCATTCAATCGTTTCTCCCTCGGTTGAAAACACCGAGGCTTTGGAATTGCCATTTGATATGACGTCTATATTACAGCAACAAAATATCAACCTTGCGGAAAGAATGGAAGTCCGTTTGATGGATTTTATTTTGGAGCCGGGAGGTGCAAAAGTGGATTTATCCGTTGCGGCAGGAACGATTACAGAAGGCGATTTCGCCTATTTTTCGGCGAAAGCCGTACCTGCCGACAAGAAAGGTGTCAAGTGGGAAAAAGTCAATGCGACTCTGGATGACGATTTCACATTCGACGATTTCGAGTTGCCGATTCGGATTAAAAAATACGACCCGACCGTCACTGATACCACCGGAATGAGCGGCAGTTACATCACCTTCGATTGCGACGGATTCAAAAACTTCAACCTAGAAGCGGAATACGTATTTGACCGTGACCAAGTCGTTCCCGCCGATCCTGAAAATGAAGGAGAAGTTATAGCGACCTTCGTCATCAATTCTCCCAAAATGGGCGACTTCATCGTAGGAGCCACCATAGAACCGTTTATGGTCGCCGGAGTGGATGGAATGGTTTTCGTTGCCGAAAATGCTTTCATTGATTATTCCGATTCGACCAATCCCCCGGAGTTCAATTATGAAGATCCGGAAACCAATGCGACACCCGAAAATTCGTGGAAAGGTTTTTATATGAAAAAATTGGGTATCGGTCTTCCCGAATCGGTCGCTTCCTTTAGCAAAGATTCCATCAATGGAATATTCGCAGAGGACATCGTATATGACCGTGGAAATGGAATTTCCCTACGCGTAGAAGCTACCGACCTCATTACTTTGGAAGAGGGCAGTTTAGAAGGTTGGGGTATTTCTATTGATACATTAAAGTTAATAGTCGCATACAATTCTTTGGAGGAGTTTTCCATAGGAGGTGACTTGTTGATTCCCATTACAAAAAAGGACGAAACGATGGGATATAAAGCATCTTTCGGTCAAGACACATCGGGCAATCCCCAAGCCCAATTCGTATTGAACCTAGGAGCGACATACACCCTTCCATTCTTAAATGACGCCGAATTGAAAATGGATGAAAGTTCGGTGGCGGGTGTCAGATATACCGAGAACGGTTTCGAACCATTTACTGATTTGACGGGGACGTTGAATTTGACGGTCGGTGGAGAAGGCACCGGCGTTCCGGAGGTGTCCTTCCCAGAACTCGGTTTCCAAAATCTGAAATTGAACGACATCAAAATGGCGGTTTCTGATGCGGTTGCCACCGCTGAAGCAGAAGTGACGGGAGGTATAGATAAAATGAGTATA
>JAHDCE010000549.1 GCA_020630045.1 Saprospiraceae bacterium
GGCGTATGGTGATAATCGAAATACCGCTGACTGTCCGGTAAAAAACCGATTAAAATTCCTTTTTGGTCTTTCAAATAACTCACATCAGCACCTGAGCCTCCTTTTTTGAAATCCAATCCATAAGGTTCTAGCAAAGGTAACCATTCTATGATTTGTTTGAACTTGGGACGGAACACATCTTCATGGCCGTCAAAAGTAAAACCACGAGGTGTAAATCCTCCACGGTCAGACTCCAAAGCGGCCAAATGATATTCTTTTCTCACATTGGATGAATCGCGGTAGGCCTTGGCACCTGCGGTTCCGTTTTCTTCATTCATATACAATACACAACGAATCGTTCGCTTGGGTTTGTATCCCAATTGATTCATGATATGAATGACATCCATCGCATGCACACAACCTGCTCCGTCATCATGAGCGCCCGTACCGATATCCCAAGAGTCCAAGTGGCCACTGACCAATATGATTTCTTCTGGTTTTTCGCTGCCTTTGATTTCTCCGATGACATTGTAAGACATTTTCGGTTCCAACATCTTACAATCCGTTTTGAAATAAACTCGAACGCTTTTTTCCGCTTTCAATGCCTCTGTCAATACATCTGAATCTATTGTGCTCAATGCCACCGCCGGAATTTCATGTCCGTCTTTATAAACAGTGGAACCGGTATGTGGAATATCATCCGTTCTATTGGTCATCGAACGAACCAAAGCGCCTACCGCTCCGTATTTCGCACCTGTGGTCGGGCCATATACACGTTGTCCGACCGCTCCGCCATAAGCAGCCATCGTATTGACTTGGGTTTGATCGAATGGTCTATTGTAGAATACGATTTTTCCCTTGAGTTTGCCCGCTTTTCCTAGTGCCTCCGCTTCGTCCAAAGACATCACCTCAACCACTTCGCCGCTTACACCGGAAGGACCGGTTCCGATTGAATTTCCTAGGGCGATACAAGTCAAATCAACTGTTCCCATCCGTTGACTGATCATCCGGCATTGTTCTTTCTCTCCTCTGATCCAATGGGGGACAATGCAAGGTTGTAACCATACCTTATCCATATTCATGGAGTCCAGCATTTGATAAGTGTATTCCACCGCCGCCGCCGCTTCGGGCGAACCGCTCAACCGACCTCCGATTTCCTTGGTCAAATACATCAGCCAATCATAAGATCTACCATCGGTCAATGCTTTATTGTAAATGTCTTTTATGAAAAAAGCGTCTTCGTCCGAATTAGTGGGCTTGGCTTTGTCCGTTTGAGCAGACAATCCAAAAGCAAATAACAAAGAAAACGTCAGGAGGATAAACTTATACATAGAAGTGTTATTTTAAGAAACTCTAATTTATGGAATATCGCGAAGGTGCAAAAATATTCTATCCAAATAGTCTATCCTTGATGGAAATCACGGATATTGTGAACTTTCAATTCAAGTAAATGTCGCAGTTTCAACCAAGGGTGTCCATAGTTACTATCGCTTACAATGCCGAGGACTATATCGAGCGTACCATTAAAAGCGTTGCGAATCAAACTTATTCTAATATAGAATATATCATCATCGACGGTGCTTCTAAAGACAATACGCTTCAAGTCGTAGAACGCTACCGGGAGCATGTGGATATTTGCGTGAGCGAACCGGACAAGAACTTGTACGATGCCATGAACAAAGGAATTGACAGGGCTACCGGTGATTATGTCCTATTCATGAATGCCGGTGATTGTATTGCTGATTCTAAGGCTCTTCCCAAGATGTTGGAACATGCAAATGGAGAAGATTTCATTTATGCCCGTGCCTTGTTTATCAGCGAGGAGGGGAAAACCCGCCCTTGGCGTAAGAAGACGCCACCGGCGAATAAGATTAATGCAAAAAGCTTTATCAATGGTATGGTTGTTTGCCATCATTGTATGATGGTGAAGAGAACCATTATACCCCATTACAAATTAGGGCCTTGGCAAATTTGTTGTGATGTTGAGTGGTCTATCCGAGTCATGAAAAATGTGAAAACGGCCCATTATTATGATGGTATATTTTGCCACTTTTTAGAAGGCGGATTGTCAGACCAAAAACGTTTTCAAGCCGTTCGGGAGAGATTCGATATTTCGGTATTGCATTTCGGATGGCCCACTGCTATCTTGCAACAGTTTAAAATTGCTTGGGGAGTTGTTTTGAGGGGTGGTAAATTGTCTTAAGCAAGGTCAATAAAAAGCCCGGAAACCAATCGGTTCCCGGGCACATCTTATTTCAATATCAAATCTTGTTATTATTTGTAGTAGTGGATACGATATTGCGTTTGTTCCACTAGGACATCGTCTTCCAATACGACGACCTTTTTTACGTTTCCGTTTTCATCATAAAAGAACTGCTTGTAACTTTCCACGTCACCTTCAGCATTTTTGAATTTGGTAATGGAAATTTGTCCGGCTTTGTCATATGAATGGGCGATAGCACCCTTCATCTTTCCTTCCACATCATATTCTGTTTTGGAGGTCACTCGTCCGTTTTCATACTCATATACATAGCTTCCGCCGTTGAAGTTTTCTTTAACCAACTTGCCTGCATCGTTGTAGGAAAATGAGGTTTCGGACAAAACATCACCGCTCGCGTTTAATGTCTTTTGACTGATTTTTCTTCCTTTGTCATCATAAGAAAAGGCTTCCTTGCCGGAACCCGCTTTTCCGCTTTTTTCAACTGCAATGACATTTCCCTTATCGTCATACTTGTAATTGACGGTTCCTAGGTTATTGTTGGCTTTATCTACTTGGAAAGTCGATTTCCTTTTCGAATCATCACCATAAGAAACGTTGAATTTTTTGTCAGTTTGCTTCCGTGTCTCAATGTCGAAGGTAGAAGTAGAAATGATATTCCCCCTTTCATCAAAAGCCATTTGGGAAGTTTTTCTCAAAACCTTAACCAACTTTGGATTAGCTGCCGGATTCGAAGCTTCCTTTTCTACATAATCATAATCTAACTGTAAAACGGATTTTTCCTTTCAAATCCATAGCAGAACGATCGTTCCCATGATTCATCAATTCCAATAATGTACTGGATTGGAACAATAATGCGATCGCTACAATAATGAGTGCTGAAAATTTAATGTTCATTTTAAATGATTAATATTTAATATAATAGATGTTATCACGAAATTTTTTGTATGAAAGACGAATCGTTATTTT
>JAHDCE010000550.1 GCA_020630045.1 Saprospiraceae bacterium
ATCAGAAGGATGATATATAGGATTCTTCTCATCAGAACACTAATTTAGCCTTTTTTCATGGATTGATAAAACAACTCCTTGCTTTTATGTGACTTGGATTTGAATTCCATTCTGACTTACCTACCTTTGTGGTCAATGTCCAAAACGAAAGATAACACCGGTAAAAAATGGTTGCGTCCGCACTTTATAGGCGCTGTCCTTAGTGTATCTGCCGTCCTCTTCCTCCTAGGAATTTTAGCGATGATGGTCTGGCAATCCCAAGAAGTCGTCCGCAATCTCAAGGAGCAAATGTTGATCATCGTTGAAATCAATGACGGTTTTTCCAATGATGAAATCGCATCCTTGAAAGGAACGATAGAAAGCGGCGGCTATGCCAAACAAGGATCGGTTGATTTTATTTCCAAAGAAGCCGGCAAAGAATTGTTGAAAGAGGATTTCGGTGATGATTTTACCGATAATCTCATGATGAATCCATTGTATGATATCATTACTTTCCATCCGATTTCAATGATGGTAGACCAAGATTCTTTGTCCTCCATATCATCCCGATTGGCAAGCAATCCGATGGTCAGCGATGTATATTATCAAGAAGAACTAGCGGCGGGTATTTCCGAAAATTGGAGTAAAATCGCTGGATTCGGATTGGTTTTTTGTTTGTTATTGGTATTGATTTCCATCTTTTTGATCGGTTACTCCGTCCGGCAATCCTTGAATACGGATCGCTTTACGATCAAGTCCATGCAATTGGTGGGGGCAACCCCTTCATTTATTGCACGTCCTTATGTACTGGGCAACGGAATCGGCGGTATTTGCAGTGCATTCATTGCGGGTATGGGACTATTCATTTTGAGGACTTGGTTAGTCACTATCGTTCCCGGATTGAAAGAAACCCTTTCCCTTACGGGAATGCTCATATTAATCGTAGGTCTCGCTTTTGTCGGTTGGCTGATCATGTGGTTGACAAGTTCCTATATGGTTCGGAGATACCTCAAGGCACCGATGGAAGATTTGTATTCCTGAAATTTCATACTTTTGTGGGAGCGATTTATGATTGGCATACGCTTATTGGAGCTCCAAGAATTAAACAGCTTCAAAATATTCTAAATTGAATCGATGGCAAAGAAAAAAAATAATCCGACTCCTAAAAAATCAGGAGAGCCAAAAGGCAAAAAGGTCGTAGTGACCACCGGACAACAAAAGAAGCAGAAAATCAAACCCACTGTTTCTAAAAAACGAACAACCACTAGGTCTGCGGTCGTTCAAAATCCGATGGATCAAGGGGAACTTGTTTTCGGTAAGAAAAACTACTTGGTAATGGGGATAGGCATCGCCATTATCTTCCTAGGAATGGCACTTATGGCAGGTGGTGGTCAAGACCCCAACGAATGGAATGTCGATGAAATTTATAGCCCCATTAGATTGACTCTTGCTCCAATCTTAATCCTCCTAGGACTCGGGCTTCAGATTTATGCCATTTTCCTTAAAAAGTAATCAAGACAGAGACCAACTTTCATGAGAGAAATTCTTGAAGCCCTCATCTTGGGCATCGTACAAGGACTGACCGAATTTTTACCGGTCAGCAGCAGCGGACATATTGAACTGGGACAATGGATTATGGGTAACGACACCTTCGGTGAGCAAGAAGTACTCATCAGCGTCGTCCTGCATGCCGCCACCGCTTTGAGCACGATTGTCGTGTTTCGCAAGGATGTCATCAATATCCTAAAAGGTTTATTTCAATTCAAAAACAATGAAGAAACCCGTTTCTCTTTAAAGATCATTTTATCAATGATTCCCGCCGCGTTGGTAGGGGTCGTTTTTGAAGAGCAGTTGGAACAATTGTTCAATGGACAAATCGTCCTTGTCGGAATCATGCTCCTGATAACAGGTGGCTTATTGTTTTTGGCGGATAGAGCTACAAAAACGGATAAAATCGTAGGTTTCGGTCACTCGATAATCATCGGAATCGCCCAAGCTATCGCCATTATGCCCGGAATTTCCCGGTCGGGAGCGACGATTTCAACATCTGTAT
This sequence comes from Saprospiraceae bacterium, assembly GCA_020630045.1. GTDB lineage: Bacteria > Bacteroidota > Bacteroidia > Chitinophagales > Saprospiraceae > JAHDCE01. Next base: position 2,033 of record JAHDCE010000550.1, read on the forward strand.
TATTGGGCATTGACCGTGAACGTGCCGCTCGGTTCAGTTTTTTAATGGTCGTCCCACTGATCTTCGGAAAAATGGCCAAGGATATCCTTGATGGTGGTTTCCAAATAACAAGCGAAATCATGTTGCCACTTGCGGTGGGTTTCCTAGCAGCCTTTTTTACCGGATTACTGGCATGTGTCTGGATGATAAAGTTGGTGAAAAACAGTAAGCTCTCTTATTTCGCATATTATTGCTTCATAGTCGGTATTGCCGCTATTGTCATCAAAACCGTGATGGGTTGATCCCTTGAATTCATTATTATTAAAAAATGGAAAATTTTAATCCTCCCTATGATTTTGTGAAAGGAGCCACACTATTGGTAGATAAACCCAAAGAATGGACTTCTTTCGATGTGGTGAATAAAATCAAACATAAAATCCGACACAAACTCGGACTCAAAAAAATAAAGGTCGGACATGCCGGCACCTTGGACCCGATGGCTACCGGACTCTTGATTATTTGTACCGGAAAATTCACCAAAAAGTTAAACGAATTCCAAGGATTGCCCAAAGCCTATGGAGGTACCTTGCTCCTAGGAGCGACCACGCCTTCTTTCGATGCCGAAACGGAAATTGACGGTACTTATCCAACAGAACATATCACCAAGGAAGCAATGGAACGGGTAAGGGATGAATTAACTGGAGCTCAAGAACAATATCCTCCGATGTTTTCAGCCATCAAAGTAGATGGGCAACCTTTGTATAAAAAGGCGAGGAAAGGGCTAACAGTAGAAGTCAAACCCAGACCCATCCATATTTATTCATTTGATTTGGAAACATCCGATTTTCCCAATATTGATTTTACGGTCGAATGCAGCAAAGGGACCTATATCCGTTCCTTAGCATATGACTTTGGCAAAAAACTTGGGAGTGGTGCCTATCTGACCAGATTGGTGCGAACTTCAATCGGTGACCATAACTTGGAAGATGCTTGGAATCTGGAAGATTTGGTGAAGCACATTGACGAAAATTATTAGGATTTCTCCTGAATATGCTCTAAATGAAAAACACCGTTGATGATATCATCAACGGTGTTTTTTTAAGTACCTGGACAAAAGTAATCGAATAATGATTTTCGTGTGTATTTTTGTT
>JAHDCE010000551.1 GCA_020630045.1 Saprospiraceae bacterium
TTACCGATTTGACAGGGACGTTGAATTTGACAGTAGGAGGTGAGGGAACAGGTGTTCCTGAGGTGTCTTTTCCTGAACTCGGTTTCCAAAACCTGAAATTGAACGACATCAAAATGGCGGTTTCGGATGCGGTTGCCACCGCCGAAGCAGAAGTGACGGGAGGAATAGATAAAATGAGTATAGCGGCTTTTACAATCGGGGGTGAAACCTTCGATGTGGATATGGGACAAGATGAAGGTGGTGGTAATGCCGATGCCGATGTCGATGCGGATGTGGATGCGGATGAATCGGAAACTACCGATGCCGGTGCCGATGATGCGGAAGATGGCGGTCAACAAAAAATGGGCGGATTTCCGATATCCATCAAATCCTGGAGCTTTGAAACATTAAAAGACACAATTACCAAGGAGGAGGTAAAAAAATTATCCGCTGAATTGTCTATTAATTTTACGGCCAAAAAAGGAGGCGGCTTAGCTGGAAAGGCGGTACTTGGAATCAAGGCGAAGGTGGATTATATGAAGCTACTATCCGCTCCTACGGAGGTATTGGATTACAAAGGTACGGATGTAGGATATATTATCCTCAAAGGAGAATTCGGTCCTTGTAAAATAGAAGGAGGACTAGTCTTTATTGAAAATGATCCGATTTATGGTACAGGTGTAAAAGGAGGCGTCAGCCTTGCAATTGATGTCGATGGTGGAATGGTGCAGGTAGAAGCCTTGGCTCAATTCGGTTCCACATCATATCAAAACGGCGGAGAATCATATCGGTACTTTTTCGCGGATGCCAAAGCTGCATTTAATCCAGGAATTCCGCTGACCGGATTTTCGATTTACGGATTCGGCGGAGGAGTTTTTTACAATATGGATAAATCCTACCAATCGGATATATTGGATAATTACGCATCGATGGCGGAAGATTATGCCAATACCCCGGAGAACAGTGAGGCTGAGCAAGCCAATGATGAAGTGGACTTCGATGAAATGTTTACGAATATAGATATGACACCGGGAACAGGATTTTCTAATGCCATCTATACACCAAAAATCAATACCTTAGGTGTGAATGCTTCCGTGATAGTTGGTATGCCCGGCCAACCCAAAAAACTTTCTGGGGAGTTAGAGTTTTTTATTCAGTTTGATACGGAAGATGTCTCGGTTGAAAAAATAGGATTCTCAGGTACGGTATATGTCATGGCTGAGTCATTCGCCGAAAGGCGGGATGCGGCGGTGGTTGCCCAAGCTACACTGGAAGTGAACTTTGTGGATAAACTCTTATCAGGTACCGTTAACTTCAAAATTAAATATCCCCATGATGAACCCAAATTCCTAGGAGAAGGACAAGGAGCGTTCCAATTCGATATGGACCCGGATGATGATAAAGATCACGCCAATTTCTTCAAAATGGGAACCCCAAGCATACCCATGAATCTTAAATTCCAATTGGTAGAAGATGTGGAATTGAACATGGATGCTTATATCATGTTTGGGGAAGAATTGGAAGGACCGAGACCCCTAGTAGAATATGATTCGATTTTCGCGATGTTTGATGACCCCGACCAGTCTAAAAATCAAGTTCAAAATCCAATGCCGGCACCCGAAAACGGGATTGCTTTCGGTTGGCGGTCGTATGTGCCTGAAATTTCCGTTGATGCCGGACCGTTCTATGCCAGTTTTACCGCAACTGCCGGGATGGATGCCAGCTTTGCGGATTATGGGGATTTCGAATGTGGAAACACGACCGGGCCGATAGGTTTAGAAGGTTGGTATCTGAAATCTAGGATGTTCATGGCGATGAAAGCTAAAGTCGGCATGGATATAGACCTTTGGTTTTATTCCGGTAAGGTCGATATTTTGGATGCGACGGTTGCCGCTACTCTTCGAGCGGAACTACCGAATCCGACTTGGCTGCAAGGCAAACTGTATGTAGAAGCCGAGTTACTGGGGGGGAAATTGGACGTCAAAACCGATTTCAACTTCGAAGTGGGAACAAAATGTAAATTCGGTTCCGGCGCTTTGGCTGCATTGGCGGGTATAGAAGCGATCACCGATGTTCAACCGACTAATAATGCCAATGATTTTGAAATATATCATGAACCGAGGGTCGCATTCGCTTTTGCCGCCGGAAATGATTCCGGAGATGTTCCGGAATACGAAGATAGGTTTATCATCAAACCGACGGAAGCGGAATTGTTTGAGTTTTACCCCTACGTCAAAAAGATGGAAGTCCGGGAAAAAGATTCCGGAACAACCATAGAATGTTCTCGAGTTTGGAGTGATGACAGATTCGTTGTGGGGTACCGTCCGGTAAAAGTATTAAAGCCATTGACTTCTTACGTATTTGATTTGGAGGTAGGTTGGATGACTCGGAAATATGATGAGTCAACCAGTTCTTTCGGGGCTTGGGAATATGTGAAAAACGGAGATGATCAATATTTAGAAGTGAGAGAAATTAGTTTTACCACTTCAAGTTTTCCCGATAAAATGGTATTGGATATGTTGAACTCCGATAGACACATGCCCGGTAATAGACAACGGAACTTCACGAAGAATTTTGCAAAAGCGGAAGTTCAATTCAAGCAGGAAGGTTTCGAAGGAATGTTCGATCATGTCAAGAAAAAAGATCAAAATGGCAATGAGGTAAGTGTCTATTATGACTACTTCGCCAGGGTGACAAAAGTCCAAGACAATACCTTTGTCGATATTCCATTAAATGGTGTTCCCGGAGACGATTCCTACAAGGAATGGGTACAAGAACAACGAACCGTTTCTTACTTAGGAAATACGTACTCCTATTATGAATGGGTGGAAAAAACCAGATACAGTAAAGAGGTCAAATTCCATGGTCTCAACACTTCTTCTTTCTTAGAAAAAGAAAAGGTTTACAAATTGCAAATCGTCGGTGTTCCGAATATTGAAAAAACGTTGCAATTGGGAGAAGAACAATCGGTTATTACAGGGTATACTGAAGATACATCTAATTGGTGGGAATATAGTAATGCAGAACCGATATATGGAACTGTTCCTGGCCAGCCCATCCCACAAACCATTGCCGAGGTCTCATCAAACGTAGAATCCGCTTCTGTTGATGATCCCAATTATGACGGATTTTCTGTTGAAACGGTAACCAATAGTTTGGGAGAACAAGAATCATCCAATT
>JAHDCE010000552.1 GCA_020630045.1 Saprospiraceae bacterium
AAAACAAAACAAGGCCATCAAAAATGTCTATCTCGGATGCAATTTGATTGAAGATAAAGGAGCGGGTGCATTAGCGGAATCCTTAAAACTCAATGAAAGCGTAAGGACACTTTGGCTCAAACGCAATCCGATCGGTGTAAAAGGGGCAGAACACATCGCTGAATTATTGCAATACAATCCTAGAATCAGGAGTTTGGATTTGGTCAATACTTATATCGAAGAAGAGGGATTAAAAAAAGTAGTGGATGCGATTATTGAAAATGATTACCAAATCAAAAGATTTTATATCGGAGGTAATCAATTTGACGAAAACGCCGCTGAACATTTGAGTCGTTTATTGCAATACAGTACTCGTCTAGAATATTTATATGTCAGCGTAAACAACCTAGGGAATGAAGGTGTAAAAATATTATCAAAAGGTTTGAACAAAAACAAAAGTTTGAAACTCCTCTCCCTTGCTAGCAATGGTATCGGAACAATAGGAATTACCTCTTTATCTAAATCAATAGAAAACCATCCCGAATTGAAAATATTGGATTTAGGATATGCCCGTTCGACAAGGGTGTTGGGCGCTCGTGCGAACCACATCGGAAACGAAGGGGCAAAAACCCTAGGAGCATTATTACAAAAGAATCCCGGACTTGTCTTTTTGGACATCCGGAACAATGGGATCACCAATGTCGGTTTTTGGCGAATTCATGAGGCGATGAAAACCAACACTCGATTACAACACTTGCATTTAGGTAAGGGATTCGGCAAAAAATCCAAGCAACGCTTATCGCAATATTTAAATCGAAATATCGAGTTAGCAAAACAACAAAACCTCCCTGACTATTTGGCACCGGATGAGGATACTCTGGCGATTAGGAGTGTGTATCGGTAAGGTTATTTTATCAAAAACGAATAATCCAATTTAATGATGTCTTGAAACGACACATTAGACATTTCGAATCGGTTCCCTTTAGATTGATACGGAAACACATACGACCCCATATCATCTGAAGAAATCGTATCCGCATCTTTGATATCAATGGAAATCTCGTCGCCCTCCAAACATCTGAAAAACGCCGATTCCATCGGCTTGATCGTATATTTATTATTGACATAAGGACGATGATACACTTTGTCCCGACCGTTGAGTAAAATATAATATTCCATGTCCGGCGGGCGACTGAGCCCGAACAATGAACCATCATAAGCCTTATCAGATTTAGCGCTGATTTCTTTAACATATATCCGCACGCTCCTACATTTCTTTTGCCGTATTCGGGCAGTCGTTGAAGCAGTGGATGAGAACACCGATTTCCCGTCAACACTAGCAGCCTTTATTGTTACCTTTATCTCGTGTTCGCCTTCCGGCAAATCCAAACTATAATATGGGATAAAAGATTTCATACGGCCCTTCAACTTTCCTCCATTGGGTTGTAAATATATGTTATCTATCTTCCGGTTTCTAGATTCATAAGCATCGGTAAAGTCTTTGGAATTTACGACCTTCCCATTGCATTCCACAATGGGAAAAAAGTAATATTTCTTCGCAAAGGTTTCGTTCGTATTGCTATAAGGAAACACCAATTCTCCTTGGTATTCAACATGAATCCCTCTATCCGAATTTCCTTGTTTTACTTGTACACCGGTTACATTAATTTCTTGCTCGTCATAAGATATCAAATTCGGCACCTCTATTTGCAAAGGAATAGAAAGCATTTTTACATCCTGTACGGTTTGGTCAGACGCATACAATTCTAAAATAAAATTTCGCAAACCTTCCTTCCCCATGGATACATGGAACAATTTTAACTCAACACCGGAAATACGGTATCGCCCATCACCATGTCGCTTGGCATCCTTATATTTGTACTTGTAAAATTGATTCTCGGATTTCACTTTACGATTTATCAATTGACCGCCATTGGCATCATTCAAAACATATCCCAAATCAAAACCTTCCGCTATCATTTTACCACCTCCATAATCCAATATCAAATCAAATTTAACCTTGGTACAACTCATCCCCCCCGCTTGGGTAAAAGTGTTTTCATGGCGGACATTTCTCACATCAAACTTTTGTTTCCGTAAGGAATAAGTAGAAACTTCAGGGGCATTTAATATGAGTTTTTCTTTTCCGACCCAAGCCTTCCACTCCCTGTTGTTTTCAACATAAAATTTAGCAGTAACATTTTGATTGCCGGCAGGCAAATTCAAATATTTATAGGGTAAAAATAAAGTGACATTACATTCCAAATATTCAGCGGAAGAATTATTGACCGGAGTTCTCAAAAATATGCTTTTCCGCTTGAGGGAATAATCACTGATATCATCTGATGCGGACAACCTGAAATCATTTTCATCATACAGCTCCCAATAGACATAAAAATTGCGTGAAGAAAAGTCTTCGATACGCTCATCGTATCTCACATCCATATTCACTTTTATACCCTCTAGTCCGCCGATGGATAGATTAGGAGTAACCTTGACATTTTGAATACTGAATTTGTCTCGGGAAAGATTTTGTCCTTCCAGGGAGAACACGACAAAAAAACTGATAAGTAATATTGATATTAAATCTCTCATGGTTTTGATTTTGCAGTGGGTCACTACCTAATATACAAGGTAAAGTGCAACTGTTCGATATCACCGAAACTGGCATCAGTGACTTCAATGCTTTTTCCTTTTTCAAGATAGGAAAAAACATAAGTCCCCATCGAGTCATCTTCGAAATGGTCCTCATCTTCTACTTTTAATGAAATCACATCTCCCTCCATCATACCGAATCTGACTACACCCGGTCGAATCGTATATTTATCATCTCCCCCATATCCTGAATAAACCACTTCCTTGTCATTGAGAAGGATTCTCCAGTCCATATCGGGTGCCGCCACAAGGCCGACCAATGAAAAATCAAAATTCTTACTCGTTTTCGCCATGATTTTTTTCAAATCCAAAACTACTTTCTGATATGTCGGTTGATGGATGGTAATGGATTCGGAGTTCGAGGCAGGAAACCTTCGATCGGACGGAAGAGCCACGGGTTGAATTTTGACAGATAATTGATGTTCGCCTTCCGGCAAATCCAAACTAGGATAGGGGATAAAAAAGGCAACGCTTCCTTCCTCCTTTACCCCATTGGGCGATAATGTGCGATTACTTATTT
>JAHDCE010000553.1 GCA_020630045.1 Saprospiraceae bacterium
TTGGAAGTAGGAGTATGGCTTTTATCCGCAATGCTATTAATAGGCACCAAAACATTGGCTTCGGGGAAGTAAGTCGCAATACATTTACTAGGAATCGGGTAGGGGACGACCATGAATTTCCGGGCGATGCGATTGGTTCCTTTGTGGTCATTTATTAAGTCTACCACATCTTTTGTTTTCAATCCCTCCCGTTTCATGTCTTGTTCATTCATCAATACTACACGGCGTTCATTGTAGATGCCTCGGTATCGGTCATCCAAGCCATAAATAGTCGTGTTGAATTGGTCGTGACTTCGAATGGTCATCATCATATATTCTTCTTCATCCAATACCCAATCCGGTGTCGGATTGATTGTGAATTTAGCCTTTCCGATATCCGTTTTGAAATCTCCGTCTCTAGCACCATTTGGTAAATAAAATCCACCCGGTTCTCGGACTCGTTTATTGTAATCGTCAAATCCGGGAATGGTTCGTTCGATGACATTTCTGATGTTGTCATAATGACTGGTTAAGTTGTTCCAGTCTACCTTTGAATTTTCTCCAAGTGTGGCTTGTGCTAGTTTTGCGACAATTACCGGTTCGCTCAACAAATAAGGAGACGCCGGTTTCAATCCGCCTTGTGAGGAATGAACGATACCCATCGAATTTTCAACACTGACGAATTGTTCTTTCTCTCCTTGGATATCTTTTTCAGTCCTTCCCAAACAAGGGAGAATCAGTGCTTTTTTTCCAATGACGAGATGACTTCTATTGAGTTTTGTAGATACGTGTACCGTAAGGTTACAATTGCGTAAAGCTTGTGCCGTGTATTCTGTATCCGGTGAGGCCGAGAGAAAATTTCCACCCATTGCAAAAAATACGCCCGCTTCCCCTCTATGCATGGCATGAATGGCTTCAACCGTATTGAATCCGTGGTGTCGGGGTGCTTGGATACCGAATTCTTGTTCCAGTTTGTCCAAGAAAGCCGGCCTAGGTTTTTCCCAGATACCCATCGTTCGGTCTCCTTGTACATTGCTATGTCCACGAACCGGGCAAGTTCCGGCACCGGGTTTTCCGATACTTCCTTTCAACAAGAGTAGGTTGACGACTTCTTGGATGTTTTGGACACCATTTTTGTGTTGCGTCAATCCCATCGCCCAACAAATGATGATTTTTTGGGAAGCCATAATTGTTTCCGCCGCTTCCCAGATTTGCTTTTTGTCAATACCTGATTTTTCCGCTAAGGTATCCGTGTCATATTGTTTTAAGTCTTTGATAAATGCTTCGAATCCATCCGTTTTTTCGTCAATGAATTCCTTGTCGAAAACACTGCCGGGTTGCCGGATTTCTTGTTCAAGCATCATCTTCATGATGGCTTTAAAAAGTGCTACATCACCATTGATTTTGACTTGAAGAAACAAATCGGTCAGTGCTGTTCCACTTCCTAGTACGCCCGAAATTTTTTGTGGATCTTTAAACCGAATCAAACCGGGTTCCGGTAATGGATTAACGGTGATAATTTTTCCTCCATTTTTCTTGGTGGTTTCCAAGGCTTTCAACATCCTTGGATGATTGGTTCCCGGATTTTGTCCTACAACGATGACCAAGTCGGCGATGTAAAAATCCTCCAACCTGACTGAGCCTTTGCCTATGCCAACGGTTTCTGAAAGGGCCACTCCGCTGGATTCATGACACATATTGGAGCAATCCGGTAAGTTGTTCGTACCGAAATGTCTGACGAATAATTGATATAAATAAGCGGCTTCATTACTAGTCCTACCCGATGTATAAAATATGGCTTCATCCGGAGAGGCTAATCCATTCAGTTCGCCGGCAATCATGGCAAATGCATTTTCCCATGAAATAGGTTGGTAGTGGTCTTGTCCTTGGTAAATCACCATCGGATGGGTGAGCCTTCCGGCCTTTCCTATTTCATAATCGGACCAAGTTGATAATTCTTGAATGGAATACTGCTTGAAAAACTCATGTGTAATTCGCTTGCCTGTTGCTTCTTCAGCAATGGCTTTTGCACCGTTTTCACAATACTCTCCCATTCCGGACCTATGGTCGTCCGGGTCGGGCCAAGCACAGCCGGGGCAATCGAAGCCTTTCATTTGATTAACTGAGAAAAGTGTATTGACACATGAACGGATATCCATATCGTCCCAAACATGACGTAGGGCGGTTTTGACCGCAGGTAATCCTCCTGCATAATCAGACGGCTGTTCAAGTCGTAGACCGGTAAATTCTTCGGGAGGATAAACAAATGTCTTTTTTTCCATTCAGTGGTATGGGTTGGTTGATTTTGCAAAATAGGAAATTTTGTATGATTCCTATTCTGGTGGGAGTGGATGATGATTGTCATCTCCTTGACTTTTTCCACCGGACAAGTATTTTCCAACGATAATCGCCACCAAAAAAGTCATATAGAATTGTCCGGCGATGCCTACCAAAACGGTTAGGGATTTAGCGATAGGATGGGTGGGACTGATATCACCATACCCAACAGATGTAAGGGTGATGAAACTGAAATAAATAAAATCATAGAACTCTGGATTTTCGGGAAGTTCGAATGCATTCCCAATCCAATTGTGAACGAAAAACAACAATAAAGCACTAGAAATTCCCATCAAAAGAAATCCGGCGATACACGAAAATATCGTATTGGCATCCACTTCTTCTTCCTTTATTAGAAATCGCAAGGAAATAGACAACAGATAAGTGAAAAAAACGAAATTTACGAGCGTTCCGATTGAGAACCAGAAATAATCATCAGGAGTGAAAAAAAGAAATATTGATAATCCCATCATTCCTACTAAAAAAGTAAGAATGAGTTCTCGTATAGAAGAAGAAAGAAAAATACTCCCCATGACAATCACCATCCCGAAGGATATGTTCATCAGGATTTGTCCATTTTTAAATACGGTAAACGGAGGCAATATGACCAATAAAAGCAGGGCGATCATGAAAACGAAATATTTCGGATTTTCATAATTGTCCTTTACAATTCTCCTGACTTGTCGAAGTAATGGCATGATGTGTAATCTTTTGGTGATTTCAACCTAATACACTGTAAACTAAATAATATTAAATTTTGCAAACATCTTTTGTCCTGAATCCGCTTCGCATCCTCGCCATGATAGCTCCGGCTATCAGGCTCCGGGTGCTCATT
>JAHDCE010000554.1 GCA_020630045.1 Saprospiraceae bacterium
AGATCCCAATCATATTCAATCATTAAAAACGATGTCAAATGGCATGACGGACAAATCTATTATGTCATACCAACGAAAGAAAAACTAACTATCCAAACAATAAATCCATAACATATCATGAAACGAATACTTACCTTCCTTCCCGTATTTTTACTGACCTCTTTTCTTGTAAAAGGACAAATCACAAGTGGTGAAGTCATCGCTACGGCGAATACCTATTTAGACCACACGTGGACGGCGACCTCCGACAATATTTGGGACAACCAGGTTTGCTCGGGTAGCAAAGTCGTCAATACCCCGTTTTGGGTGACTCCCGGCACACATACGGCACTGCCCTATTGCTGGGGAGGCAACTCCACCTTAGCCGATTTTGATAATTATTTGACGCTGGGGCGTTCTGCGGGAGACGACGTAACCACCACAGGAGCCGAACCTTCTTGCTCCGTAGGAGTGGATTGTTCCGGTTTTGTAAGTCGTTGTTATGGCTTGAATAGCCATTACAGTACCTCGATGATCGGTTCCGGCAACTATTCCTTTTTCGGTTTTCACGGAAGCACTTCGGATGTAGTAGTGGGGGACATGTTTAACAAAGCGGGCAGCCACGTCCGCTTGGTCGTACAAGTCAATGCAAACGGTTCCTTTGATGTCATTGAATCCGGAAGCGGAACCGGAAATGTCGGTTCTCCTGGGTTGTGGCGAGTGTTTGATTGGACTTATACATTGTCCCAACTCAGTACATATACACCACAATATTATACCAATATGGACGCCACATTGGATTGTTCCAATGCAGTTGCTTTGACCTGTGGCGTAACTTACTCCGGCCCTTCTTCAACTGCCGTATCGAATATAAGTTCCTATGGTTGCAATAGCTGGACGGAAACCGGCCCCGAACGAGTACATACCATCGTTCCGTCCAATAGCGGAACATTGACAGCCACAGTGTCCAATTATACCGGCGATTTGGATGTCTATATCCTAGGAAGTTGCGATCCGACGGATTGCCTCGGAACCGTTTCCTCCTCTTCCGCAACTTACGCCAACGCTGTTGCCGGCCAAACTTATTACATCGTAGTAGATGCGGATGACGGAAGCGGTAGTGCCTATGATTTGGTCGTTAGTTGTGCAGACCCGATATTGGATTGCCCCAATGCAATCGCATTGGATTGTGGTGTTACCTATTCGGGCCCAAGTTCTTCGACTCCATCCGAAGTCGGTTCTTACGGTTGCAACACTTGGACAGAAACTGGTCCCGAACGAGTACATTCTATCACACCCGCCACCAGCGGAACCTTGATGGTCGAAATCTCCAATTTCACCGGTGATTTGGATGTCTATATCCTAGGAAGTTGTGATCCTATGGATTGCCTCGGAACCGTTGCGTCTTCATCAGCCACTTATACCAACGCCGTTGCCGGCGAAACTTATTATATCGTAGTAGATGCAGATGACGGAAGCGGTAGCGCTTATGATTTGGTAGTGACCTGCCCGCCTGCTTCAGAAGACATCACCATAAGTGAAGCCTTGGTCGTATCAAGCACGGAAGTACAAGCAGGCGCTTCAGTAGATGTGCAAGCCATCCAAAATTATTCAGGAACTTCAAGCAGTGTGCCGGATGTGTATTTACACTATTACCTGTCCACCGATTGTACGCTGGATGCCTCGGATGAGTTGTTGTCCGATCAAGAGTTTTCGACGATTAACAGCACCAATACTTTTGAAACGGAAACACAGTCCTTGGTCATTCCGAATGGAACGGCCGCCGGCAGTTATCAAATATTATTCGTTGCGGACGCCACGGAAGCCATTGCGGAAACGGATGAGTCCAACAATTTCGCTTGTGCACCAATTACCGTCGTAGATGACGTGACACTGGAAGTAACCGCCTATACCGAAACCTGCCAAGGGAATAATACCCATGATACGGCAGATGATACCTATTCTATTTTCATCAATGTAGATGATGTGAATGGAGGAGCCACAGGACAGTTCGACGTATCGGTCGGAGGCACTGTCCAAGGAACATTCGATTTTGGTATTGGCGGTACGATTGCCTTGCCGGCAAATAATACACCGGAAGTATTGGAAATTACCGAAGTGGGCAACCCGACCAATTCTGTGACTCAATGGACGACGGCATTGGTTCCTTGTTCACCGACTTGTTCAGATGGTATGATGAATGGAGATGAAACCGATGTGGATTGTGGGGGAACTTGCCCCGCTTGTATCCTTTGTGCCGATCCACCTACCGGTGTTTCGACTTTCGTCAATTCTATTCAGAGGGTCACCATCTCTTGGGACAATAATCCGAATGCGGCATCTTACCAAGTCAGGTACAAATTGTCCGGAACGGCTACTTGGACGACTAAGTCGAATACACCCGGCAATGACTTTAAAGAGTTGTTCCCACTTGTTGAGGGAGCTACCTATCAATACCGTGTTCGAATGAAATGCTCCGATGGCACCTGGTCGCCGTTTACGTCGGTGGCTGCATTCACTATGGCCACTTGTGACGCACCAACCGGAATCAGTTACCGAACGACAGCCAACGGACGTCACAGATTTGATTGGACACATGCGATTACCGGTATCAAGTATCAAATAAAATACCGTGAACCCGGAGGGGTTTGGAGCGATCCGATAGGTAGTACGCCCGGGTACAATTTCAAAACCCTTGATGCTTCCACATTCTTAGCAGGTAACTCTTATCAAGTAAAAGTGAGGACGCTTTGTGATATAACGCCGATAGTAGGGCAGAATGTGTGGTCGGAGTTTTCCGACTCATACAGCTTTGTGGCCGAATCCGCGACCGCTCGATTGGCCCCGGAGATGCAAGCGGAAGAAAATCTCCTTTCGGAAATCAACATTATGCCGAATCCGACAAGGGATGTCCTTACGGTAACGTTGAATGCCACTGGAGAAGAAATGATAACGATTTCCGTCATTGATTTACTAGGAAACAAAGTGATCAGTACCCAAGCATCCGCCCGCGGTGGGTCACTCAATACAGTATTGGATGTAAGCCGCTTGGATCGAGGCTATTACTTCCTAGTCATCGAACAAGGAGATAGTATAGAGTCAAGGAAGTTCGGAAAACTATAGGAGGTTTTATTCCGTACTTCAAAAATAAAAACCGTCCCTGTTTGGA
>JAHDCE010000013.1 GCA_020630045.1 Saprospiraceae bacterium
AAACTTGAATGTTGAATAGAGTAGATGTTATCACGAAAAATTGAGTATAGCCAAAGCGTTATTTTGGAAATCCACTTCGTTATTCCCCTTAAACGTAGCTAGGGCTATGCTTTGCGGCGAATGCCTCGTTGATTCCCAAAATAACGATTCGTCTTTCATACAAAAAATTCCGTGATAACATCTAATTAGCAAGACGGAAAATTACCAACCACTTTATTTCAAGTATAACATACTTTATATTTCCTTCCGGAAAACAAAGGAAATCAACCTAGGAGGAGTTTTTTGCTCGTCATCATCCCAATGCTCTTCAAGATGTACCAATTGCAATCCACTTGATTTTGCAGCCCGAATGTAATCGGTCGTATGATGAACGAAAGCCGGAATTAACTCTACTTTTCCATCTTGCTCGAATCGAGCTTGGCTACCCAAATATTGCTTGAAAGGATGAAACTCACAAACATACATCCAACCTCCCGGAAGTAGATATTCGGCCGCTTGTTCGAATACGAAATCTAAGTGCTCCAAATGTTCCAGCACCAAGGAGATGACGATACCCCTGACCGGTTCGTTTTGGAAACTTTTCCAAGGACGGGAAATGTCTCCTGCTGAAAATTTAATATGTTCAGATGTACACTTTTCACGAGCCTTATCTAGCATTCCGGTAGAAAAATCCACTCCATGTACCCTAGGAAAACGCTCGCCTAACCAACCCGTGTTTTTGCCAGTGCCACAACCCACTTCCAATACCAAACCCCTAGGAGAATCAACAAGCGTTTTTCTTAATACAGCGGCTTCCAAGTCTCTCGTTTTGTTTTCACAATCATCGTATGTGTCAGCCCAGTTGTCGTATTTTTTTTGGATTTTCATTTTAATCATGTTGATGATTAATGGCCAGGTACTTAGTTTGCAATGTATTATTTCTCCTGCCGCAAGATTTTCTCCATTTTTCGTCCTTTTGCCAACTCATCGATTAGCTTATCCAAGTACCTTGCTTGTCTGGTCAATTCAAATTCTATTTCTTCGATTCTATAACCGCAAATAACGCCTTTGATAAGGTGTGCGTTCGGGTTGAGTTCCGCTCGATTGAAAAACGTTTCAAAGGTTACATCCTCTTCCATGAGCTCTTGTATCTTTCCTTCGTCAAACCCGGTGAGCCATTCTATGACCTGATGAAGTTCTTCTTTACTCCTTCCTTTTTTCTCCACTTTGGTCACGTAATGTGGATACACGGAAGCGAATTTCATCTTGGCGATTTTTTCGTTTTTTTCTGCTGTGACTTTCATTTATTTTTTTTGATATTGCAATGAGATGGTATAAAAATAAGCCAAAATTCAAAGACCTGCGTACCTTTATGACAAATGCAAATCATCAACGATGAATAACAATGACATATTAAGACGCTTGCGCTATACCTTCGACTTCAATGACGATCGTATGATGGAGTTGTTTCGCCTAGGAGGTTATGAAGCGACTCGGGCAGAAATCAGCGATTGGCTCAAACCCGAAGGTGACGAAAACCGCAAGCCGATATATGATAAATTCCTAGCAGCATTCCTCAATGGATTTATTACATTTAAACGAGGAAAAAAAGAAGGGGAGGATGCACCTCAACCCGAGAAAAGACTCAACAATAATCAGAAGTTACGTAAACTTAAAATTGCATTAAGTTACAAGAATGAAGATATACTAGAAGTGCTTAAACTCGCCGATTTTTATTTTAGCAAACACGAATTAAGCGCGTTGTTCAGGAAGCCCACCCAAAGTCAATA
The DNA here is from genome assembly GCA_020630045.1 of Saprospiraceae bacterium. Lineage (GTDB taxonomy): Bacteria > Bacteroidota > Bacteroidia > Chitinophagales > Saprospiraceae > JAHDCE01. The sequence goes on from JAHDCE010000013.1 coordinate 1,770, forward strand.
TCGAGTTTGTAAAGACCAAGTATTGCGTAATTTTTTATATGGTTTACAGTTGAAGTATCGTCCTGGTGAGAAGGAGTAATATTGCAATAAGAATTAGAGGAAATTGAAAGAAAAAAATAAAAACACCCAACCCAATAACCCCCTGCACGGAGTTACATTGGAAGATATACTAGGTCATCTTGTATTGAATTACGGATGGGAAGAAATGGCTTATCGGGTGAAGATAAATTGTTTTAAGAAAGATCCCTCTATCAAATCCAGCCTCAAGTTTTTACGCCGCCATCCTTGGGCTCGGCAAAAAGTAGAAAAGATGTATTTGGACTCATTAGATTAGAAAGAGCCGTCGCTTTTCGTACCTTTGCCGCATGGCGGATATCAATAAAACCCAAGCGGAAATATTAAATAAATTAGGCATCGAATCTTTGAATCCGATGCAACACGAAGCAGCTTCGACGATTCGAAAAGAAAAGGAAATCGTCCTGTTGTCTCCTACCGGAACGGGAAAAACCTTGGCGTTTCTCCTTCCCATCGTACTAGGTCTAGACGTCTCACTTAAAGAAACGCAAGCCCTCATAGTAGCGCCTTCTCGTGAACTGGCATTACAAATTGAACAGGTAGCCCGGGATATGGGTAGCGGCCTCAAGATAAATGTGTTTTATGGAGGTCGCAATTTCTCGAAAGATAGAGCGGAATTGACTGAACCGCCCGCTATCCTAGTAGGAACTCCGGGACGTATCGCCGACCATTTTCGAAGAGGCACCGTTTCCGCCGATCATATCAAAACCGTAGTCCTGGACGAGTTTGATAAATCCCTGGAAATCGGATTCGAAAACGATATGCTGGAAATCATGGACGAATTGGTGAATGTTGAAAAGAAAATATTGACGTCCGCCACCTCCGATATTCGCATTCCGCTCTTTGTCGAATTAAAAAATCCGACACATATCAATTATTTGGATGAAGCGATCGAATCATTATCATATCGCCGCATCGTTTCCCCTAAAAAAGATAAATTGGAAGCCTTGGTCGCAGCTTTGCGGCACTTAGGAGAACAACCCGGTATCGTATTTTGCAATTTTAAATCCAGTATTCAAAGGGTTAGTGATTTCCTTACGGAAAATGGAATCGAGCACGGCTGTTTTTTCGGTGGGATGGAACAAAAAGATCGGGAAAGAGCGCTAATTAAATTTCGAAATGGGACACACCGGTTACTTTTGGCCACCGACTTAGCGGCTAGGGGAATCGACGTTTCCGAAATAAAATTCATCATCCATTATCACCTACCGGTCAAAGAACAAGAATTCGTTCATAGAAACGGAAGGACGGCAAGGATGCATCAGGAAGGAACCGCCTACGTTTTGCATTGGGAAAAGGAAGAATTACCCGAATTTATCCATATTCCCAAAGAAGAAATATTGCTCGATGCTCCGATACCCGGCAAAACCGGTTGGACGACTTTATTCATCTCAGGTGGCCGCAAAGATAAAGTCTCAAAAGGTGACATCGCCGGCCTCTTTTTTAAACAAGGAGAACTCGAAAAAGGAGAGCTTGGAGTCATCGAATTGAAAACGGATTGTGCCTTCGTTTCCGTACCTTCCGGAAAGGCGAAAATGCTTGTGAAAAAACTGACAAACACTCGATTGAAAAAGAAAAAGGTGCGAATTGTAGAAGTTTGATTAAATTTATCAGACAGAACGCACCTGAACATGGCACAAGAATATGTAGTTTGGACGCCCCTAGATATAAGATTGCAACGATTGGCCAAAGAAATAACCGGTCAATTGGAATTGAACAACAACGCCGGATTAGATCGTGAAAAATTTCACGAAATAGCGAATGGCACTGATGCTTTGGTTACACTTCACGATGTGGAAATGTACCGACCCATTTACATCAACGACCCTTGCAAAACCTTTTATGGATTTGACAATAACTGGTTTCAAGGCATGGATTACGTATATTACTTACAAACCGTTCATCCATCCACGTTCTTCTCATTATTCGAATCTGTCCAGTTCTTTCACGAACGAAGACAAGGACATTTACATTTGACTTATCGCCTGAAACATCATTCCGGAACTTGGCAAATTGTTTACGGTTCTACAAAAACGATTCATTGTTACCCTTCCGGAAAACCGAAGTATGGATTGACCGTTATGTTGGCCCAAGAAGCTTTGCAAACCATAGAGCCCAAAGACAAAGATGAGGAAATGCGCATATCAATGGAAGGACTGTCTTACAAGGAGAAAGAATGTCTAAAACTCTTGGCCCAAGACATGTCCAACAAGCAAATTGCCTCCACTTTGCATTTGAGCGAACACACCATCCAATCTTACAGAAAAAGACTCATCCAAAAACTCAATACCAATTCTTCCCTAGGCTTGGTCAAATATGGTTTATGGCTTATTGAAAAAGAATAAACCTAGTTTCAATTCTATTTTGCCCCAATATGGGTATGTGAATTTATCCAATCATACCATTTTGGGGATATTAGGCTAGAGTTACTAACATTATTTTTGTGAAATCGGATAAGGATATATCATTCCGAACTCGATGAATAGAGAGAATAGGGAACCACAACATTCATACCGTTGAGGAATAAACACTCTATTTTTTTGTTACTGACCTCCTGAATATCCCAATACTTAAACTTCCTTGTATTGGGTTTGGGTCAGGAAGTGGTAATAAGCGCACGTCAAACTACTTTTTCTAGTCAGGTGACGAGAAATTGTTGTGTCGTAATGCAAATTATGCCTCAGCCCTGTATTAGGAATTGCCGGTTATCCAGTTCTGGGTGACCGGCTTCTAATTTTCCTTTAACCAAGTTGATAAAGTATCTTTCAATTTCTTCTTGTCTTCATCAGACAAATTCGCGATTCGGGCATCGCCGTGATGCTTACCTTTCATCATGAACCATAAGGCGTCCACCGATTCACTTTCAGGAACGGCAGTAGCCGACCAAGTGTCAATTTCTCCATAGATATAAATGAATCGATTTCCTTGGGTCTTGAGCCATTCCGCGACCTTGTTATTGTAAGACGGGTCGTAGTTGGTTTCCATTTTATTCGGTTCAAAAGATGCATGCGGATTTTTGGGTAATACCTTCAAGCACTTTTTGAATTCGTCTGTTTCAAAACCATAATATCCCAATTGTGTAGAGGCTTGGTAATAGTGTGGGCCATAATATTTCACTAGGTTGTCTTCATAAAATGAGATACCGACTACTTGCATAAAGTGCGACAATAAATCATCATCGCTGGCTTCCTTTCCGGGAATACTATTGCAATCCGTTCCCCATTGCCAAAATGAAAAAGAATATTCCAAAATGCCAAGTTCAAAAGCAGCTTCCAGATCATGGTACGAAAACTTCATTTGGGCGCCAATGGCGAGCCAACGCAATCGAGCCAACATAGCATCCCGTTTTTTGAGCATCCTTTTTTGATATTTCTCTATTTTTTCACGGCATTCCTTTGTACCTACATTGTCAAGGAAATCATATATCCTTTCGTCTTCAAAAGAATTATTGAGCGGAGCGACATAAGGAATAGAAACCGTTACGTCATCCGGAAAAAAATAGCGATATGCGATCGTGGTTTGTCCGCCCTTACTGATGCCGGTAGACACCCAATCGTTTTCATAATAAGCTCCTAGTAAAGTCCTGATTCGATGCAGGTCAGCCGTCGCTTGTTCCAAATTCAAATATTCCCAATCCATACTTTCAGGAACCGAGCTGCCGAAGTAGCGATGTTCGACACCTATCTGATTACCTTCTAACAAAGTCGTGACCTCATATAACCTGTTCCTTCCTGCTGCATACCCCTCAGTGGCCATAATGTTTTCTTCTCCTTTATCCTTGTGATTGAGATACACCTTTTGCGTAAAATATCCCGCTCTAGGGTCGTCATGATTGACCGGTTGCTTGATTTGAAGTTCGTATGAAGTATATCCGTCTCCGATTGCTTCTATCTGGGCGAACTCGACATCTGTCAAGCTTTTAAGAAACTCCGTAATTGGTTGTTGACCGTTTAGCCGTAAGGCGAAAAATAGGATGAAAATGGGTAAGTAAAGATTTTTCATGGTATTGCATATTGATGAATCTTGATTTTTGGAGAAAGCGGTTCGGCTAAAGACTCCAATATATAAATTCATTTTATCTTGCTTGGAAAAAGGACGCAGATGAAACTGAGATTCGCATTGATTTTTTTTGCCGTTGTGACTTTGGCCGCTTGTACGGGGTTGCGGAAAGTGGATTTGCCTAAAAAATATAATGCTCCCGCTTATACCCAATCCGAGTTGGATTTAATCATGTCGGATGAAGGAGAAAAACCGATGCGGGTGTTTTTGACCACAAGTAAATCCGATTCCATGTTGCTACGACAAAAAAGCCGTAATGTCGTTCCCGATAAGGACGACAAGGTACTGGAGCGATTTACACAACGTCTTTATGCGACCGTTCGAGATCCCGGTTCGTTGGGGGTGGGAATAGCGGCTCCTCAGGTCGGGTTACTTCGCAATATCATTTGGGTACAGAGATTTGACAAGGAGGGTTTCCCTTTTGAGGTATATCTCAATCCGAAAATCGTACAATACTCCACTAAAAAACAACCCTGCCCGGAAGGCTGTTTGTCCATTCCCAATAAAAGGGATACGACCCAAAACCGTTCTTATGCCATCTTGTTGGAATATGATAAAATGGACGGTTCCCACCAAATCGAAATGGTGGAGGATTTCACGGCAGTGATATTCCAACACGAAATCGATCATTTGAATGGAATATTGTTTACGGATCATTTAGAAAAACATCGTAAAGAAGATTAAGAATGGAAAAGACGAATGTCATGTCAGATTTCAAATCCCGAATATTAGAAGGGATTCCGTCGGAGTTGCCCGAGTTGAGACCTTATCCTCAAAATGCGAATCGAGCTCCAAAACGGAAAGACATATTAACAAAGGAAGAAAAGAGGCTTGCCGTCCGGAATGCACTGCGATATTTTCCTGAGGAATGGCATTCGACATTGGCGCCTGAATTCGCTGCCGAATTAAATGACTTCGGTCGGATATATATGTACCGATTCCAACCTCAATATAAGATGTACGCCCGTCCGATCGGTGAATATCCTGCTAGGACAAAACAAGCGGCGGCCATCATGTTGATGATTCAAAACAACTTGGATCCGGCCGTCGCCCAACATCCCAATGAGTTGATTACTTATGGGGGCAATGGTGCGGTATTCCAAAACTGGGCGCAGTATCTTCTGGTGATGAAATATTTGGCGACAATGACCGAGGAACAAACCCTACATGTGTATTCCGGTCATCCGATGGGATTGTTCCCTTCTTCACCGGATGCTCCTAGGGTAGTGGTCACGAATGGAATGATGATTCCCAATTATTCACAACCGGATGATTGGGAAAAATTCAATGCACTAGGTGTGACCCAATATGGTCAGATGACGGCCGGTTCTTATATGTATATCGGACCGCAAGGCATTGTACACGGCACGGCGATTACGGTAATGAACGCCTTCCGGAAAAACTTGAAGCCGGGAGAAACGCCTGCCGGGAAAATTTTTTTGACAGCGGGGCTAGGAGGAATGAGCGGCGCACAACCCAAGGCGGGTAATATTGCAGGATGCATCACTATCTGTGCGGAGGTCAATGACAAAGCATCGTCCAAGCGACACGAACAAGGGTGGGTGGATGAACTCATCAGTGATATGGATACTTTGGTGAATAGAATCCGATTGGCACAAGCCAATCAAGAGGTCGTTTCCATCGCCTATCAAGGAAATGTAGTTGATGTTTGGGAGCGATTCGATCAAGAAAATATATACATCCATTTGGGCTCCGACCAAACCTCTTTGCACAATCCTTGGTCGGGGGGGTATTACCCGGCAGGGTTGTCTTATGATGAATCGAATCGGATGATGCGGGAAGCGCCGGATAAATTCCGCGAGGCGGTTCAGTCTTCCTTGCGTCGCCATGCCGCTGCGGTCAATCGACATACGGATAAAGGCACTTATTTCTTTGATTATGGAAATGCTTTCTTGCTAGAATCGTCACGTGCCGGAGCCGATATCATGGCGGAAAATGGAATAGATTTCAAATACCCGTCCTATGTGCAGGACATATTGGGACCTATGTGTTTCGATTATGGATTCGGGCCGTTTCGGTGGGTGTGTGCCTCCGGCAATCCGGAAGACTTGGATAAAACCGATGCCATCGCCCTTGAAGTGATGCAGGGTATTCAAGCGGAAGCGCCGGAAGAAATCAAGCAGCAAATGGAGGACAATATCAAATGGATACGGGATGCCAAGCAAAATAAATTGGTCGTCGGTTCGCAAGCCCGGATATTGTATACTGATGCGGAAGGAAGAATGAAAATCGCCGAAGCGTTCAATAAAGCGGTGGCGTCAGGTGAATTGTCAGCTCCCGTAATCCTAGGGCGCGATCATCACGACGTGAGTGGTACGGATTCCCCTTACCGGGAAACCAGCAATATTTATGACGGCAGCCGCTTTACGGCGGATATGGCGATTCACAATGTCATCGGCGATGGATTCCGGGGAGCGACTTGGATATCCATCCACAATGGTGGCGGTGTTGGTTGGGGCGAGGTCATCAATGGCGGATTTGGTATGGTGCTGGACGGTTCGGCGGAAGCTGATAAGCGATTGAAAAAAATGTTGTTTTTCGATGTGAATAACGGTATCGCCCGTAGGAGTTGGGCAAGGAACAAAGAAGCCCGTTTTGCCATAGAAAGGGAAATGGATCGTTCTCCCGGATTGAAAGTGACTCTGGCGAACTTAGTGGATGATGACTTGTTGGAAAATTTATTTTAATGAAAAAATACATCGCATTATTAAGGGGCATCAATGTCAGTGGCCAAAAGAAAATCAAGATGGCTGAACTGCGTGAATTGTTGTCCGGGGTGAAGGGAATGGATGATGTCGCTACTTATATACAAAGCGGTAATATTGTTTTTACCTCCAAGGAGGAACAAGGTGAATTACAAGGAAAAATCATCTTAGCGATCGAGGAACATTATGGATATAAGGTCGGTGTATTTGTCTATTCACAAAGTGAATGGGAGACTATTGTAAGTGAAAATCCCTTCCTTCAAGATGATGCTGTGGATGCCACTAAGTGTCACCTGTCCTGCTTGGATTCGGTTCCTGAACAACAACTCGTGGATACCTTGAAGGAAAGTGAATATTTGCCGGATGAATTCCGAGTTATCGGAAAGCGAATATATGTCCACTGTCCGAATGGATACGGCAGGACTAAATTGCATAATAACTTTTTTGAAAAGAAATTGAAAGTATCCGCTACGACCCGTAACTGGCGGACGACGATGAAGTTGTTGGGGATGATGGAAGGTTGAAGGATTTATCCAAACCCCGGATAATCCTCCTTGAACTTTTGAATTTGTTTGTACTTCAAAGACTTGAATCCATAATAGGTGCGAGAGTCATTGTAATACTCTTTGAATGGGATTTTGTATTGATATAAGGATTGTATTAATTTTTTGAATTTATACTTTTTATTGGTGATGTAAAAAGTGAATTCTTTACCTTGGTATGTAAATGAAATATGACTGGGTTTTGTATATCCTGTATTCTTGTTGTAATCTTGGGTGTTGTATTTTATGGTTAGATTATTGATATCTGATATTGCCATTAGTTTTTGATGATTCAAATCCTGAATGGTCATCTTCTCGGTATCGAAAATGATTCCTTCCGACCTGTTTTTCTTTTTGCCGAAAGGCCATGAATTTGAAGCGAATTCAAAGATTTCTCCTATCAGTCCAAAATCGCTATCGATACTTCCACCCTCGATGATTTGATAAGCGATCGGTGGTCGTTGTTCATCAATGGATGCTATCGTGTTAAAATGAATGTTTGCCATATTGATTACATTGTATGCTTTAAATGAGACTATCGCATATTCTTAGGACAAATGGCGGGTTTTTATGGATTTGCCCTAGAGTAGTCTAGATGATTTCGAGGCGGAGTCTCTAGGAATGGATAAATGACCTTGCTGAGATAAAGTCCTTGTGGTGGAGCGAAATGATAGTGACGTGGTTCTGATTTTACATCCAAAAGTGCTTGGAATTCCTTGAGCGATAATTTTCCTTTTCCGACTTCCAATACGTTCCCTACTAGGAGCCTGATCATTGATTTGACATACCTGTTCGCTTCGAATTTGAATTGCATCCGCGTATTATTTTCCGTAAGGAAAAGGGAAACGTTTTTTACATTACATATGGTATTGTCGTGCTTGTCGGGAGATTTGCAAAAAGATCGAAAATCCCGCTTTCCGGGAATGAGTCGGATAGCTGTTTGTATTTTTTTAATATCCCATTTCCCGTAAGGAAGATAAGTGCTGTGTCTGTGGAGGAAGGGTTGTTTTGTTGTATGGATGAAATAGTCGTAATGTCGTTCTATCGCATCGAACTGCGCATGCCTTCGCTCGTCAAACGAAAATATTTCATATATGGTTAAGTCGTCGGGAAGCGTGTTGTTTAATTTGGGAATAATATTGATGTCTAACTCCTCTTTTATTTCAATATGAAAAAAATATTGGGAGGCGTGGACTTGTGCGTCCGTCCGTCCGCAGCCGATGCAGACGATTTTTTGTTTTAATATTTTTTCAAGGGCGGTTTCGAAGGTTTCCTGTACGCTGGGTACGTTGGGTTGCCGTTGCCAGCCCCGATAGTTAAATCCATTATATGCGACATGAAAAAAAAGCCTCATATTTGTTTTTCTATTGATGTTTGAGGAACATCGACTCCCATATCGGATAGGCATCGAATAATCATGTCAATAGCTCGGTCGATGGTCGCTTTCTTGGTTCGGAAAGACAATATCGCCATCCGGATAACGAATTTTCCATTGAGGGTGGTAGAACTCAAAAATACACTTCCGTCCTTGTGGATTCTGGCCATCAATTCTTTATTGAATTCGTTTTCATCCCTGTCCTGTGTCGGATACCAATAGTAGCTGACGGACAGTTCCGGTTCTGGACCGAGTTCGAATCCGATATCTGACAAACGACGGCGGAAATATTCGGTTAAAACCAATTTTTCTTCCAAGCAAGCGACGAATGGTTTCAGTCCGTGCAATTGCAGGGGCAACCACATCCGCAGCCCTCGGAAGTGCTTGGTCAGTTCAGGAGAAACATCAGCAGGGTTTACAGGAATATTTTGCGCGTAAGCGTCCTGCATATAATTGGCGACATAGTGATGTGAATGATAAACGGACTTGGCATCTTTGACCAAGACCGCCCCGGTTCCATAAGGCAAAAACAAGCCTTTATGCGGGTCGATGACCAAAGAGTCCGCCATTTGAATGCCGTCGAAATCCGATTTCTTTTCATCAACAAGGATAAAAAATCCACCATAAGCACCATCTACATGATACCACAATCCATGTTGTTCCGCAATTTCGCCGATAAGGCGTAACGGGTCGATGGCTCCCGTGTCCGTAGTACCCGCCGAGGCGATGACTAGGAATGGATTCAGCCCTTCATCCTTGTCTTGGATGATGAGTTGTTGCAATACATCGGCTCTCATTTTTGAGCGGTCGTCTAGTGGAACGTACCGTATGATGACATCTTCCAACCCGATGATTCGGATGGCTTTATTGATGCAATGATGCACTTGTTCGCTTAGATAAATGACGGAGGATTTGATTTTTTCCGATTTGATACCATGCTTATCCCTAGCCGCCGTCAAAGCGATTAGGTTAGCGATGGAACCGCCTGAAGAAAGGTTTCCGACTGCCGTTTCCGGAAATCCGAAAACGGATTTCATCCAGTCGATTAAGGAGTTTTCGATGGTTACCGCACCCGGAGATGCATAGAACATCCCTGCATATTCGTTGGTGATATCCGCTAGGTAGTCTCCTAGAGCCGCAGTATAAATTCCTCCTCCCGGGATGTAGGCGACGTGCCCTCCACTGGCGGGTTTGAGTCCTTTATGGACGACATCTTTATGGTAGATATCCAAGAGTTCCGTCATACTCTTTTCCTTTCCGGAAATGGAGAAGTCGGAGGCGAGGTGCTGGTTTTCTTCGAATGCGGTATCGGTGGCTAACCGTTGGATGAATTTTGCCGCGAATGCAGTGACTTGGTGGTTGTAGGTTTCCCGTTCAGTGGGAGTGGGTTCGAGTCGAGTGGAAACTTGTTCCAATTGCTCCAATTTTCGGATGAGTTCCTCCATGTTCGATATCTGTTATGTACCGTAAAGATAGGAGGGGGATTATTTATACTTGAATTTTGGCGATTTCTTTTACTTAGATGAATCTTTTTCCTCTTGTTCGATTTGTTGTTGTACTTCGGTAATGGTTTTTAATGGAACCTCAAGTGATTCATGAATGAACTTTATTGGATATCCTTTCATAAGGAATTTGCGGATCGTTTCTCGAGTATTTATTTCTTTACCTTGTTCAATCCCACGTTTGTGTCCGACTTGATAAACGCCACTTTCTTCTATCTTGATATCTAAAGGCATATGATCTGAATTTTGATGTACAACATTATCTAATTTACGCAATTTTGCCAGTATAATCAACTGTTTGACATACTTCTCGAGTTCCACCGGGTTGTCAACTTTGGATTTTAATTGTTGTAAAATGAAACGTATGATGACTTCTGGCGGATTATTTTTATAGTCGGCAAGTATGGCTAAAATGATTTCTCCGGCATGAGGGGCGGATAGGAGTGTTTTGTAATCGAGGTCTTTTAAACTAACCAAAGTGAAACCTCTAAAAATTTCCGATTCTTCCAAAGAAGAACGCATTTTCGTATTCTCTTGTCCTAGGTGGATGACGAAGTGTTTGATGGGGATTTTGTATTTTCTATAAATGATGGCATGGTATTCTTGCATTCTTAGCACCATGTTCTTTTCTGGGCGAGTTTGGAATTCAATATGTAAAAGATAATCTTTATCCAGCGATTTCCCTTTGACCTTCGCTAAAAAATCCACTTCTCTTTGTGTGGTGGTTTGTAACTGCTCAGGAAGTCGATTGATGTTTTTTTCTTGAATGCCAAGATATTTGAACGCGAATGATAAAATAATTCCTTCAAGGTTTTCTTTGAGAATTTTGTCATAGGCCTGTGGTTCCGGTTTGTCGGGCATGGAATGGGTTTTGTATTGATGTTCCTGAAGTGGAACATTCGTTACCCGTTTAAATACACTTTAACTTACCTAATTTACAGTGTTTTGAATTAGAATACACTAATAACCGAACTCACTCATTTACATACTCCATCTCAAAAGTGCGGGTCAATTTGAGTTTGCCCCTTTCAAAATCTTCTTTTTGCATGATAATGGGAAGGCCTTCGTCATCATAAGTGAATCGAAGGGCATACGACAAAAAACCATCAATGTAGGTTTCTACCAATTTCAGTCTTCCCCGTCCGTCATATTTATAGGTGCTTCTGCTCATCGGGACCCCCTTTAGTTTGGTCAAGGTTTCTACGAATACTCCGCTAGGAGAATATTTGTAACTAATGGACTCTGAGATTGGGGTGGGGGATTCGTCGGAGACCGTGCGTTCGATCAGTATGCCGTCTTTGGATCTATAGTAATAAGCAAAGGCAGGGTCGGCTTCTTTGAAAGATTGCCTCAATGCACCACTTGTGGAGTAAGCAAAAGTTTGTTTTTGGTAAAATTCATCCCGACCGAAGACTTCCTCTCTTTTGATCCGACCATGTTCATCATAACGATATTTTTTTCTCAAAATAATCGGATCGTCTTCGGGACGAATTTTTATGAGCAAGCCATCCTTTGAAAAAGAGTCGGTGCGTATCAATTGCTTCTCCCCGGTCGGAATGTCGGAGGTATTGATGAGGTAAACCTTCCGCTTCTTATACCATTGTCCTTCTGGTAAGGAATATAGAGGGGATTCCTTCAACAATTGCACATTGTAATTGATCAGCGTTTCCCCCTTGCCATCTTTTTTCCAACATCCCTTTTGAGAACCGGAAACTATCAAGAGAAAAGACAAAAAAAAGAGGGGAAGTATTTTCATAACCTAACTAAGTGGTCAAGCGTACCGCCGCCTGATGGTTTTGATAAAGTTTTTGGCGTGTCCTTCTTTTGAAGGATCAATCCAATTGTATTTAAGGGTCATGTTTTCAATCAAAAACATTTTCGCCTGATTCATGGAACTGAAGGTATTCAGTTTTTCAATGGCATCATTGAATGCTGTATTATTACCTTCAAAGAGTTCGTTGGCCAACAACATTTTGTCATTGATACCGAATGCTTGTCGCAAATCGGATATCGGACGAGTACTCAATTTTTGAGAAATCTCCGAAGACGCCTCTTCTTCAAATAAGGCTTCACTTTGCGGATCCGTTTTGAACTGTTGTTGCTTCGGCGGTTCCGGTTTTGGAGGTTCATATCGGAATACCGGCGGTGCTTTTGGCGGTTCCGGTGGCGGTGGTGCCGTTACTTCATTGATTTCAATTTGAACCTCTTCGATGACTTCTACGGGGACGGGTTTTTCTACGGGAGGCTTTGGTTTGGGAGTTTTCGTAATGACCCTTTTCGGAGGAGCGACGGGTTGTTGTACCGCTTGTTGTCCTCCATTAAGGACATGTTCCCAATAAAAAGACTCGTATAAGTCCCTGAGATATTTCAACATCAAATCGTTTTCGATGGGATTGATGTTTTCTTTGTCCATCTCCATGCTCTTGAAAAGCACGTTGATTTTCTCCAATAAAATTTTCGATTTCTTGAAATTCATGTCGGTATCGATAGACCGGTCCGGGATATGATTGTAATTTTCCATGACCCAATAACGGCGGCGCTCAGCGACAACGTATAGGGGGAATCAATTCCGGGTGTTACCGGCTTGTTAAACAGATTACATAGTTTTTGAGCAACAATAATAATTCCAACTGCGATGAATTCAAAACAAACCGGCAATTGAATTGGAAAATTGAACCGGTTTACGGAACTTAGTGCCTTCGTAACGCACAGTTTCGAAAAACTTAATCAATCGGCGATATTCTGTTTATTTGTTTCATCCGGTCGGGCTATGCCCGCCCTCAACGAATTGCAATCAAATGTTTCTTGAACCCAGTTTCAAAGGTCAGCGCAGCGGATGGATAGAAGTCGTCTGTGGTTCCATGTTTTCAGGCAAGACGGAAGAGTTGATCCGCCGTATTAAAAGGGCTAAAATCGCCAACATGAGAGTCGGTATATTCAAACCGAGCATCGATGTTCGCTATGACGAAGAAAAGGTGGTCTCCCATGATGACAATTTTATCCCTTCCACACCCGTGTCATCGACATCCGAAATATTGACGTTATCGGACAAGTACAATGTCATCGGAATTGACGAAGCTCAATTTTTCGACGATTCACTTACGGATGTTTGCCAGACTTTGGCACTAAGGGGCAAGCGGATCATCATTGCCGGGCTGGATATGGATTTCAGGGGGAAACCATTCGGACCGATGCCGGCTTTGTTGGCTGTCGCCGAATACATCACTAAGGTGCACGCTATTTGTCCGCATTGCGGAAATTTGGCGACACATTCTTATAGGTTGTCCAAAAATGAAGAGACGGTTCTCCTAGGAGAAAAGGATGAGTATGAACCGCGTTGCCGTACTTGTTACCAAATGGGAAATATACTTGATTTTCCGGCGGCCAAATCAAAGTCAAAAACCAAGACGGATGTTTGATATGGACAAACGATGTTTCCCCTTCCGGGGAATCGTTTTCTTGATGTTGGCGTTATTGCTGTCCCTAGATATGTCTGGGCAAGATGACACTAAATCTACTTTAATTCATATCCTAGAAACCACGGCTATTCCGGGTGCGGAACTGACCCGGAATACCGGTGATTTCAAATTGGCATATGGAGGACGATATACAGCATCTTTCTTTTTGCATAAAAAGATAGGAATAGGTGCCGGTACTGCCATTAATGTATTCGAACGGGAACGGCTGGTACCGCTCTTCGGTGATGTACGATATCGAACTTCGAATAGGTCGGAGGTCGCCGCTCAAATGGGATATTCATTCGGATTTCATAAAGATTTTTCTCAAGTGGAAGGGGTGGACTATAAAGGAGGATATTTTATGGAAATGGGTTATGTGCGTCGATTTCCCATTAAAGAAAATATCGGTATGAGATTTTCTATCGGAGCACGGTTTCAAAATATTCGTATGGATATAGCGGACAATATTTTTACCATTACGCCGGATAGACTAAACTACTTGTTACTAACACTTCGGTTCGGAATCGATTTGCGTTGATGGTATGAAGGGTGGTCGCTATTATATTATTTCCACATTATGGATTTTCCTTTCGGGAATATCGTCTTTGAATGGACAGGATGTTGTGATTAATGAAATCATGTCTTCCAATAACAATACTGTTCAAGATGAAGATGGTGATTATCCGGATTGGATAGAATTGTATAATACGACAGCATCTGATATTGATTTAAAAGACTGGATTTTGTCTGATGATTGGGATGATGAGGAGAAATGGATTTTTCCATCAATCACCATTCCGGCAAAAGGTTTTTTATTGGTTTTCGCTTCTGATAAGGATCGTAGGACACCGCCATATTTGCATACTAATTTTAAAATAAAATCCGACGGTGAGCCTATTATATTGTATGGTCCGGGAAGTGTTTTGGTTGATTCATATCCACCGGTTGGTTTGTCTTCGGATGAGTCATATGGACGCCTCCCTGATGGTGGTGCCGAGTTCGAAAACTTCGATTCTCCCACTCCCGGTTATTCCAATACTAATATTCCTGCTATAGAAATAACGTGGTCACATGAAGCGGGTTGGTATGGAGATAGTATTGCAATAACGGTGAACGCGAATCATCCCGAATTCGTATTGAAATACACGCGTGACGGATCAGTGCCCGGGTGGGATGACTCTACTTGGAATAGCCCCTTGGTTTTATTTCCCCGGAAGGGGGAAGCCAATGGAATATCGAATATTTCCACATCTGCTGAATATTGGGAACCACCGGAAGGAGAAGTGTATAAAATACATACCATTCGCATAGCTGCTTTTTATGAAGGAGAGCAAGTAGGAGATATTTCGACCCGTTCTTATATCATAGATGAATATCCGATTGCCGGCTATCCCGTTCCGGTCGTTTCTATAGTTGGTGAACCGGCCGGTTTTTTTGGTGATACTTCAGGAATATTGGTGCCGGGAAGTCAACATATTGGAGGAGACTTGCAAACCGGAAATTATTATATGCGAGGGAGAGAATGGGAGCGATTGGTCTCGTTCGAGTATTTTGATGCATTAGGGGGAATTCAAAAACAGGTGGATGTCGGGACTCGGGTGCACGGTGCCTTTAGCCGACAATTGCCTCAGAAGTCCATGCGATTGTATGCCAGGTCTGAGTATGGAACATCGCGATTTGGGTTTCCGTTTTTTAATCAAAAAGAGGAAATCACGGATTACAAACGCCTGATTGTCCGGGCTGCTAATCCCAATAACTTCCATGTTCCTTTCAAAGACGAATTGATTCATTTGTTGGCCCGCGAAATGGGGATGGATTACCAGGCCTATCAGCCTGTTGTCGGGTTTGTAAATGGTGAATATTGGGGGCTGTTTAATTTAAAAGAACGGCATGATGAATATTATATTCAAAACAACTATGGACTTGATCCCGATGAGGTGAATGTATTGGAGCAACGTGGGGCGATTGTAGAAGGGGACAACAGTAGTTTTTTTGAATTGGTCGAGTATGCAAGAAATCATGACTTGTCCCAAAACGAACATTATGATTGGGTGTCCGAACATATGGATATTCATTCTTATATGGATTATTTGATATTGCAATTATACCTAGGAGCTCATGACTTTCCGGAGAACAATCAAGTCTATTGGCAGAGTGATGAATATGATGCGAAATGGAGATGGTTGTTCAAGGACGGTGATTCGGGTATGCATGAATATTGGCGTGACAATTTGGAAGTGTTTTTTGGAGGTGAACCTGTTGATTCTGAGGAAGAACCCTTCCTGGTATTGTCACGGAGTTTGGTAAAAAACGAGGCGTTCAAAAATGAATTTTCCGCAAGGTTTATATATCATTTAAATGATGTACTTTCTCCTAGGAATGTATTGCCGAAAATAGACAGCTTGACAAAGGTATATGATCCATTGATGCCACAACATGTCAAGCGTTGGTCTTATCCCGAATCTTTTAATGATTATCGAGCAGGTGTAGAACATTTACAGACATTCGCGGCCTTACGTCCCGGTACGTTAAAAGGAATATTGGAAAATGTTTTGGGGAAACCTTACTTCATTGGCCCTAATCCAATGCAAGATTTTTTATTCATTTATTTTAATGATTCCCCGGAAGGGGGAATGCCCTATAGATGGTATGATGTAAGTGGCAGAAAAATAGGGGAGGGTGAAACCGCTGCTAATGGCCAAGTGGAATATTTTCCCGATAGGAAAGGTGTTTTTTATTTACATTTTAGAATCGGTGATTTTTGGTATGTCGAACCGATTGAGGTGAGGTGAGTAATAAAAAGAGGCTGTCTCAATATATTTGAAACAGCCTCGATATTTTTCATTTGATATTAGATGTTATCACGAAAAATTGAGTATAGCCAAACCGTTATTTGGGAAATCCACTTCGTTATCCTCCTTAAACGTAGCTAAGGCTATGCTTTGCGGCGAATGCCTCGTTGATTCCCCAAATAACGATTTGTCTTTCATACAAAAGATTTCGTGATAACATCTATTGCAATAAAAACATCAATCCATACGGACGAATTTCTTAGATTGTCCGGAAGGAGTATTGATATAATAAATTCCCGGAACGAGGTCGTTGGTTCCTATTTGAATAGAGTGGACTTCCGTTTCAGAATCTACGAATTGTTGGAAAACGAGTCTTCCGTTTCCGTCCAATACCCTTAGCATTCCGGCTTCGCTCAAACCCTTTATTTCGATAGTGAGCATTTGTCCGGCATGAATCGGATTCGGGAAGATGTGAAGAGACTCTTCGCGGCAATCCAATTGAATGTTAATGATGTCGCTATATTCGTAAGAACCGTCTAAGTCCACCATTTTCAAACGATAGAACATGAATGAACCTACTGGCTTATTGTCTGTGAAACGATAGTTGGTAATGTCATCGGCATCCGTACCGTTTACCATGCCGATAAAATCGAAATGTCTACCATCTTCACTCCTTTCAATTTCATAGTGACTGAATACGTCTTCCAATGCGACCGTCCAGTTGAGTTGGACTTGGCAATCATCGGCTTTACCTTGGAAGTCCATGAGCTCTACCGGTAATGTTACAGCTACGGCTGCTATACGATTGTTGTCACCACAGAAGCAGTTGTCACCTGATTTGTCAACGACTGAAACGATGCCCAATGGTTCATCTACCGTAGCGGTGATTACACCG
The DNA here is from genome assembly GCA_020630045.1 of Saprospiraceae bacterium. GTDB lineage: Bacteria > Bacteroidota > Bacteroidia > Chitinophagales > Saprospiraceae > JAHDCE01. The sequence goes on from JAHDCE010000013.1 coordinate 19,194, forward strand.
GCGAATTTGGCTGTCGTATTCCCGGTCAAGGGACCTGTGAATGTAGCCGATGTCAATGCCGTACCTGTCGGGTTGCCGGCTCCATCGCCTTGGTAAAATTGGATAGTGATATCACCGGTATGTTCGATAGAAGCACTGTTTGTTATATCAATATCAAAATTGTAATTGGTACTTCCATAAGTCACATTGTTGAATGTGTTGAAGACTACTGAAATGTCCGGTTTTTCTTGTG
>JAHDCE010000555.1 GCA_020630045.1 Saprospiraceae bacterium
TGTATTTGGAAGAAGATCCCGTCAAAATTGTATATGGAGAAGGTACCTTAATTGATGCGTTCAAGGAATTATTGTCTGAGTGTAGAAGGGGTGATGAAATGAGGGTATATACACCATATCAAAAGGCTTATGGTGTGGCGGGTAGTCGTGTCGATGGTGTACCTGAAAAAACGAATCTAATATTTCATGTTGAAATATTGGAGTGATTTTTTATTCCATTATTTTTCCTTGATACCAAAGCTGTGGCAATTCCGCTTGTCCTGGGTGTTCCGTTTCCAGAATAAATAGCGCATTAAAGAAGGAATCTTCGAATCCGGCACCTCCAGCCATATTGGAATAAAGCCCTGCGGAAAAACTGATAGCAGCATCTCCTTCAATGGCGTTACTCATACCGATACAATAAATATCTAACTCGGAAAGTGCTTTGGCCTGATCTGCCGAATAGCAAGCATTGAGGATAATCATGTCCAAAGTGTCCTTGTATCTTTTGAACAATCGCTTGAGTGCGGACGGTGGGATTTTTATGGTTTCTTCGTATCTGTCTTGAACCAACAATCCATCTAGTTTTCCGTGTCCGGAAAAATGAAGGATATCAGGTTTTTGGTGCATCGCCAAGGTCAGATTTTCCGCTGAAAGAGAAAGTTCAGGGTTGAGTAATTCAAAGGTTGAACTGTTTTTAAGTCGGGTTTTTATATTCCGATATTCATCTCCGATCCTTAAGTTGACGGTATCAATCGGTAAGGCGGAAAGAAACAGTACTTTTGTTTTTTTTCCTGAATCTGTTTCCGATTTTCCTTCTTTTATTTTTTCTGACCAATCGTCTATGTCAAAAGGGTCAAAATGGGTTTCTAGGGTTGCCTGGAAATCTTTAATTAGAATGGCTTCCTCGGTTTCCACGTTTTTTTTGATTCCTTTTGTTATACGTTTTTTAAACGAATTGTAACGTGAGGCGAAATGAACCATAGATTCTTCAAATTCTTTATCACCTGCTGAAAAAGCATATGCTAGTGTCGTCTCCACCGCTTCGTCCAATTTGCCTGTGGCGATGAGTATCTTAATTTTATTTAAATCCATCTTGATTGTTTTTTCACGGTGTATTATGGTTTTTCCGGAAGAAAATAAAAATTTCCCCTAGGAGAATATCCTAGGGGAAATTTGAAGAAAAATGAGTTACGGTCGAATCGTCATTTTAGTGACGGTCGTGTCTCCGCTATCTTTTTCAACCACAGTTACGATATATTGCCCGGCAGGAATATCACTAATGTCCAAGTGATTGATACCTGAGTTCAGCCCCCCGTAATTTCTGATATTTTGCCCAAGCATATTGGTCAAAGCTACTTGGAAATTTCCGTTTTCCTGAATGTCTAAATATACGGTTTCAGAGGCCGGATTGGGATACAATACCAGTTCTACATCATCCAATACTTCATTCAAGCTACTCATGACGACATTTACCATTTGACAATCCGTATCCGATCCGAATGGGTTGGTGGCGGTTAGGCAGACATTATACATGTCGGAAGCGGCATATGTATGCGTATAATTTGGCAAATCGGTGGCTGTGCTGCCATCTCCCAAGTCCCAAGTGATGGTTTCCCAATTGCCTGTGGTTATATCCGTAAAATCGACTTCTACATCAGTGACGAAGGCATAAGTGAAGGCGGCATTCAATGTTCCGTACACTTCGATTTCCATACATTCCGTATCGGTTCCTTCTGCATTCGAAACGACCAAGCAAACCTCATAGGTGCCGGGAGATGCGTAGGTGTGCGAAGGGTTCTGCACCGTAGAAACATTTCCATCTCCGAATGTCCAAGTCCATGAAGTCGGATCATATAAACTCTCGTCCGTGAAATCTACATTGAGCGGAGTAGGGAAGTCAGCGTTCCAAAGTGATTGGGGAGGAAATACGATGGTAACGGTTTCACAATATGTATCTTCTCCGACAACATTTGAAACGGTTAGGCATACTTCATAATCTCCGGGTTCTTCAAAGAAGTGTTGCGGATCCATATCGGTTGATGTATTGCCATCACCGAAATCCCACAAATAGTCATCAATGTCTCCAGTAGAATTATCCATAAAATTAATTACTCCCGGAACGGCGTCTTCAGTATAGGTAAAGGCTGCATCTGGAGCCGGAATCATCGGTTCCCAATAATAAGCGATGGAAATGGGATTGCCGGTAGCTTGGTCAATTCCCATGGACAATACGGTTCCTTTGGTTTCTTTCGCCAACCAAGTATAAGTTTGGTCGGTGGAACTTGTATTATCTACTTCAGTCCAAAAGCCGAAAAATAGGACTTCGATTACATCATTGTATGTGTCTACAATATTTAGTTTGAGCGTATTGTATGGCGTTGTGCTGTTTGGCGTTAGAATGGTTCCGTCTCCTACTACATCGACGGTTCTAGTACCTGTTCGCGTCAAGCGGACTGAATCCACGTCAAAGTCGGTTCCGTCGATGGTGACGGAAAATGAATAATCATCACTGAATGAAGAAGTCGAGGTGACCGGAAATTCGAAATTTCTTTGGAAATCGTTCATTCGGATACCCGTCACTCCTAGAGGTGGTCCGGCGTCCGCTCCGATTCCGATGACATCTTGAAACGACGGGTCGTTTTTAAAGAAGACGAATACATCAGTATCTACGATTTGACACAAGTCCGCATCCGGGAAAACCGCCGCATATGGCGTAGTCGCCGGGTCAACATTGTCCACAACGAAATTGACATCGTTTCCGATACCCGAAAAGTCCCAACTTTGGCCTGCTCCGTCAGTGCCGGGGCCTTGCGTAGGGAGGGTGTCATTTGCAAAAATGAGGACATCGCCGATAACCGGGATGTCGGTGGCTTCGAAAGTAATTTGTGCCTGTATTCCTCCTAAGCCGAGAAGGGTTAGCATCCAAGAGAGTAAAAGCGTTTTTTTCATGTTTGAAATTTTGTTTATTCGAAGTTTAAAGTTACGAACTTCATATCGGAATCTCTGAATGGAATAAAAAAACTCCGACATAAACAAGTACGTTTATATCGGAGTTTAGAGAAAATTAATAATTCAAATGAACTAGACTTGTTTAAATCAAATGTTCTAAAATATCATCCGCCTCATCTTCTTCGGTATTCTCTTCGACAATGCTAC
>JAHDCE010000014.1 GCA_020630045.1 Saprospiraceae bacterium
TTAAATCAATTTATCAACTTGCCCATCCCTTGGAGTTTCGCCCTGATTCTATCCATTTTGCCTAATTTGAATCCTATAGGAATCAGATTGAGTTCTTTAAGGTTCGAATAGGTGTGAATGCGTAATTTGAAATCATCATCTTTTAATAGCGTTTGAAATTTTTGTATTTCCTCCGAAGTGAGTTGTGTATTGTTGGCGCCTCTGGTATCCAGGATGCCTTCCATGCAATATTGTTTAACTTCGGGATGGGACGAGTTCAAACCTTTATTCAATAGTAAAAGGTTTTTACTATAAAACGATTCGGTCATTCCTTCTAAATGAGTGAGGTAGAATATATCGCCTAGTTTATTGATGGCTCCCGGATTCCCGTTTTCGGCTTCATTTAATAATTTATGAAGTTGTTCGTATACGAATTCATCCCATCCGGCGGGTGATGCCCAAATGGCTTCGAAGAAAAAAGAAAGATTATTTCCCGTTTCGTAACCGATTTCTTCTAAATGTTTTTTGAAAGCGGCTTTGTCTTTTTTGCCCCTCTCATTTATTTTTAATAAAAAATCGGTTTGTTCCTTCTCTTCGAGTTTCCAGAAATCGTCTATTTTACTTTGTATGTCATTGAACATGTTGAAGTGGAGTATATTTTTTAATCAAAAAAATTTGTCTTTTTAAGGTGTCGGTGTTGATCTTTTCATCTCTTGCTCTATCATTATATTCATACATAGATAACTCGTCCGTTTTAAATTGCAAAAAGAAATGGCGTGTTTTGTCTGCTTCTATTGAAATACAATGGTAGATCTTTTTTTATTCTTTGCTTAAGTAACAGTCAAATAATAACTTTGCGATTTGACTTATGTTCTTTTTACTTTATACTTCGTTAATTTTTTCAGCAATAGCTCTGCTATTCCTTCAAAAATTGCCTCGTCTAAACTAAAAATTACGATTTTCAAATCGACAACTTATTTTTTGTCTGTTACTAAATTTATTTTATGTCAATGTCGGAAGTGTTCTTAACGCAATAAATCTATTTGTCATGACATCGATTTCAAGTTGTTGTTCTGCTGCTATATATTCAATCGTTTCTTTCCGATAAATAAAAACGTGCGTGTCATCATTCCTATAATTCCACTTGTCGAAATCAATTTGGTCATTGTATAATGAAGTCATGATTAACAAGCTCCCATTTTTATTTAACATAGACCTGAGTCGGTCGATTTCCATTTTGGGATGGTGGAAATGTTCAAAAACTTCACAGCTTACGATATAATCGTACTTGTAATCTAACACCTTTTTGTCCGGTGCGAAAAATGGGTCGTATTGGACGATGTCATAATTTCTTTTCGACAACATACTCGATATCACCGGGCCGGTGCCACTCCCGAAATCCAAGCCCTTGTGTTGCGGTGAAAAATGCTTGATGACATAACTGGTGATCGGCATCGTGAAATTTTGATACCTGACATCATTTACATCATTGTTGTGAAGTTCGTATTCCGCTTTTTCAGCTTCAGCTGATAGATAATATTTTTTATCTTTTACTAGCGCTCTGCAAGTGCCGCAGTCATAATAATACTCATCTTTTTTTTGAGTCAGTTTTGATTCGCAAAGCGTACAATTCATGGTGGGTGTGTTTGTGTAATATGTTTTGGGACTTTGTTGTTAGTAACGGCTTTCATACACGGCGTACTGGCGTTTAACTAGCATGAATATTGTAGGCTTTGTTAGCATTAGTAATTATTTTTGCAAAGTTTTCGATTTCAGAAATCACATCATCTCTTTCCATCTTTAGTTCCAATTCTTTGTGCAAATATCTACCATTTTTCATAAGTTCTTTCAAGTTGTCTATTTGAGTTAATTCTATAAATTTATCAGATTCGATAAATTCATTTGACTTTCCTCTTTCAAACATTTCAATTCTATAGCCTTTAGTACTTATGGAAGCATCAATGGCAATTTCGTTCTTACCGAATCTATAATCTATGACTAATGTGTCTTGTAATTTGTATCTATTCTTAATGGTGATTTCTTCATCAAGGTTAATATTCTCTTTTATGTAGTTCATTTTCTGATTATATAGAAAGTCATTTACAAAGCGATTGTAATCTGATATTAATTCTTCGACCAGTTCTATTTTGTCCTCAAAGAACTCCCATTTTTTTACTGTTTCCATATTTTGACCAATCCTATTTTCAAGTGATTTGATTAAGTCGTTTAATAAGATTAAATATTTAGTATTTCCATCTAAAGCATACGTGCTATAGTTTCTACGAATCTGCTTGAGGTATTCTTTGTAGGTGATGTTTTTGAAAGAAGATTGAGCTAATTTTGATAAGTCCTTCTTTTTATTCAGCTTGTTCAATGTCAAGACTATTTTTACCACCTTTTTATTCCTAGTATTTATACTATTTGCATAATTCGAATAATCGATTAAATCATTTTCAAGTGTATGATAAATTTTATTTTCAATTACAATAATATAAGCATTAGTTTCAATGAGTAGATCGATTCTCTTTCCTGTATTTGTTCTTTTTTCCCTTACTGATTCAACTGATTTGAATCCACCAATCTTGAAATTATCTTCATATATTTCGAGTAATGACCTTAACAATAAATCTTGTAAGTCATGTTCTTTTAATGGATTTAAATAGAAATTCAGAATGTTACTGATTACATCTTCATAATGCGAAAAGCCCATTATGTCCAAGTAGTTAGATTCCTTTTTCAATATGGGTAATTCTGAATATTCTTCTATTAATGATTTAATTTCAGCTCTCATTTTATCTTGTCTTGATGCCAATGAGCATATAATTATAAATAGAGTCTAAGCAAGCCACTTCCCTCTTTACAAACGCCCAATCCGTTCCACGGTCCGGCGGTATTCCTGTTCCAAACGAGTAACCAATTCCTCGACAGAGGGAACGTCATGTATGCCGCTGACTCCTTGTCCGGCCGACCAGACTTGTTTCCAGCCCTTGGCTTCGTCTTCTTTGGCAGTTAGTATTTCACCGTAATTAATTTTGCCGGGCATGAGTAGCTTTTCGACATCATATCCATTTTCTTCCAAGCTTTTTCGCATAAAATTGCAATTGACACCGGTCACCGCCGGCGTCGTGATAATCTCACCGCTTGAGCTGTCGAGTATCATTTGTTTGTAGGGAGCGATGGCGCGACTCTCTTTTGTATTGATAAATCGGGTACCCATGTAGGCGTAATCCGCACCCATAGCCAGTGCCGCTGCTACATCGCTGCCTTGGTTCATGCATCCCGCAAGGAAAATCGGGCCGTCAAACGATTGCCGGATTTCATTGACGAATGCGAAAGGGTTCAAACTGCCACCATGTCCGCCCGCACCGGCACATACGGCTACCAGACCATCGACTCCTGCTTGAGTCGCTTTACGTGCATGGTAGCCCTTGGCTACATCGTTGAGTACGATGCCGCCATATCCATGAACGGCTTCAATCAATTCCGGCACGACTCCTAGGGAGGTAATGATGATCGGCACTTTATGTTTTACGCACATGGCCAAGTCCGCCCGAAGCCTGGGATTGGATTTGTGAACGACCAAGTTGACCGCATAAGGAACCGGAGGTCGTCCGGTTTCTTTTTCTATTTCGGACCGGCCATTTTTCATTTCCACTAACCAGCCTTCCAGTTTTTCAGTAGATCGCACATTCAAGGAAGGAAACGAACCGACAATCCCGGCCTTACAACATGCCAAGGCGAGTTTGGGATCTGAAATCAAAAACATCGGTGCGGCGATTACGGGTAGCCGCATTCCATCGAGCAATTGTTGTATTGTCGTCATCTCTCTCTTGTTATTTCAATCTAAAGTGGAGGATTCGATTATTCCATCATATCATCCATTCCTCCACCTTGGTTGAAACCATCTCGGCCACCTCTTCTACGCTGTTGTCTTTCTTGCTTCCCAAATCGATATGAGAAGGAGAAGTTGAGAAGATTCGGTTCCATTTGTCCGGTGAAGGTTTGATATAAATCTTCCGTATCAGTAATATAAGAAAATCTGGTCAATCCGAACAAGCTTCTAGCGCTTAGGCCAACGGTTCCTTTACCATCCAATATTTTTTTCTTCAATCCGATATTGGAAAATATCATTCCTTTTCGTCTTCCTTGAGCCGTTTCTGCCGGTGCCCGCATCATCAGGAATACTTGGATATCTAGGTCTTTCCAAACGGTCATACTCGATACCACACGACCACCGAGGCTAAAAGTATTGTTGTTGATTTCGGAGTCCAAGTCACCTCCGTCCACAATGCTTTGATACATCTCCACACTAGGCATGAGGCGCCACCATTTGGTGGGAGTATAAACTGCGGCGAGTTCGACACCGAAGTTGCGGGCATTGTCAAAGTTGACATAATTCAAAGTGGAAACTCCTTCTCCATCAATGGTTCGATACCTTCTCATAACGCCTGTGACATAACGATAAAATATCGAAGGTGTCAATGTCAATTTATCCCATCTTTTCATGTAACTGAGTTCCAAGTTGTTGGTGTATTCCGGGTCTAAATCCGGGTTTCCTTGACGAATGTTGAACGGGTCGGTTTGTGATGGGAAAGGATTGATTTGTCTTGATCGGGGACGATTAATCCGCCGGCTATAGCTCAACTGGATTTCGCTTTCATCAGGGAATTTTTGGGTCATCGCAGCACTAGGGAAATAACTGAAATAACGCTTATTGAAGGTTTCGCCTGTTGTCAATAACTCACTATTTACAATGGCTTGTTCCAAGCGGATTCCCGCCTTGACGGAAAACGTTTCCGTAATTGGCCGGCCATAGGTGGCATAGACGGCATGTACTTGTTGTTGGAATTTGAAATGATTGCTCAATCCTACATTATTCACGTAAGTGCCGGTCGAATAATCGAAAATCGTGGAGTTGTAATTCCTGTCGTTTTCAGTAACAATGGTCTTGTAGCCGGTTTCTAATTTCGCTCCGTCCTCGAAGGGTCTGTCATAATCCAGAGCCGCTGAAATCGTACTGTTGTTTCGATCGGACATATCGAATTGATTGTCCGGATCGGCGATAGGATCGTCAAAATCACCCGTAGCGGTATATGTCCGGATAATACTGGTTTCCTCTTCCGATGAACGAGTAGAGTAGTTCAAGTCGATATTGAGTTGATGATCCCATTTACCACCGAATCGTTTTTGGTATCCTAGTACGACATCATGGTTCAAGCCCGGGTCTTCTTCGTTTTCTTCAAACAGGGCATCGGCCGTTTTGGCTCCAAGTGCGTCAAAGTAACTGGTTTCTAAACTTGACTCATCCGGACGATTACCGAACCCGATGGAATACGAAGTGAAAATGGTACTGTTGGGTTCGGGAGAAAAATCAATACCGATTTTTCCTAGATGTGTCCGTCTTTTTCTGGAACTACTTCCTTCTTGGATGAAGCTTCTGTAAATGAAATCCGAACCATCCGTCAACGGAACGGCCGCATCAAAATATCCTCTTCTTTCAGTTTCTCGGTTAAAATTTCGTTCGCTTCGATTATAGGAGTAATTGGTATAGACATTTACTTTCTTGTTGCGATAACTTAAGCTCCCCGAACCACCGAATCGGTCGATGGGGGTATAGTTGGCGGATACGAATCCGTTGAGACCTATTTTTTTATTCTTTTTCAAAATGATATTAATGATACCCGCCATTCCATCCGGGTCGAATTTAGCCGATGGATTGGTGATGACTTCTACTCGGTCAATGGCGTCTGCCGGGATTTGTTCGAGTACGGCATCCATGCCCAATCCGGATAAATTGGATTGTCGCCCATCAACGAGTACCGTTAAATTAGAACTTCCTCTCAAACTGACATTTCCATCAATGTCGACCTCAATGGAAGGAAGTGTTTCCAGTACCTCTGTTGCGGTTCCCCCACTGACTGTTAAGTTGTCTGAGACGTTGTAAATTTTCTTATCCAACTCCATTTCTACGAATGGCCGCTTCTCTTCCACTACAACTTCCCCCAATTGTTCCGCCTCGACGGACATCCTCAATTCCCCTAGGTCAAATGCAGTTTGTTTCCTTGGATTGATTCGGAATTTTTCACTGCTTACAGAGCCATATCCCATAAATTCGGCAGATACGATAAAAGGTCCCATCGGTAGTTCTTCCATTAAGAATTTTCCATCTGCTCCGGTTATGGTTCCATCGACTACCGATGAATCTAATGATAGTAGTAATGAAACGGTCGCATATTCAATGGGTTTGCCTGTAGCGTCATCCACGACGATACCGGATACCTGTCCGATTTTTGGCATCCTTTCGGAAAATTGACGCCACATTTCAGGAGTGAAATTTCCACGTCCTCCTCCTGGGCGTTGTCCCCCACCGGGACGTTCCCCGCGTCCAGGTCTTTCTCCGTTTTTTTCCGGGCGTTCCGGTTTTTCAGTATCCGGTTTTTTATTCTCGTCTTGAGCTGGTTTTTCGTCTTGGGCGAAAAGCTGTAGACTCAGAAACATAAAAGAGGTGATCAGCCCGATTTTAAAATGATTCATGGTTAATGATTTTGATGTAAAGGTAATAAGTAAGAAAGCCCTGATGTTCAGACTTAGACAAATGACAGAATAATCCCGATAGGGTTCGTTTTTTTTGCGAATTAAATAAAAAAATCCCCTAGAAAAGCTCCTAGGGGATTTCAATTACTTGATGTTCGTAATAATGTCTATTATTCTTCTAAAATATCTTCTACATCATCCTTGTCTTTTTTCTTTTTACCCTTTCGTCCGAATCGGAGATTCATTCCGACACGACCATTTGATCCATGCGTGTCGTAAGGCCTGAATGCTGAAATCAAATTGTCAGATGCTGCGTAAATTTGGATGGGGCCCAAGTTTAAACCCAAGTTCAATCCTAGATTGTCGTAACGTTTGTTTCTGACACTATATATAGCTCCAAGGCTAATAAACCGAGTCAATGTGAAATTCGCGCTTAGTGCGAATCCGGGCTTGAATTCTCCATGTTTGAACTCTCCGTATGCAAGAAGACCTACGTTCACCATTTCATTAATGTCATATGAACCGCTGAGGTATAATTTTGTCGGAAGAGGTGTTCGATAAGCGTTTTGTGTTTCCTTGAATTCTAGGATTTCCGCTAAGGTATCTAACTGTGCGGTAAAGTCGGCGGAATCCCCTTCGAGTACCGCATCCCGTACGTCAATCCCTGCGAAGGTGTATGAGCCATTGCTGGTATAATTCCTAGGATTGGTGTCCCATTTGATACTTCCCAAATCAACGATACTGGCTGCTAGGGTGATTTTGTCATTAAGGGTGTAAACCGCTCCTAAATCAATGCCAAAACCGGTATTGCCTCCTAGTATGTCAGCTGTTGAGAATGGGTTGGTTCCAAAATCAACATCCAAGCTGTCAATGGTCAAATCAAAAAATCCATTGGCGGTATTTACGACATAATCCGTCGTTCCGGTCAATTGATAATATTCTTCGTCCGTATAGATTTGAATGCTTTCTCTGCTTGTATAAATACTGCCTAATCCGGAAAGGAATTTCATACGAACACCCACGGATAAATTGTCTAGTACTTTCATAGAACCACTTAATCCGATTTCGCTATACATGATGGCGTCGATAGCGGGGGCGACTTCTATTGTTTGTCCGATATATTGTGAATTTCCATTCCATGCCATTCGAGCAAGCTCTCCCGGATATCTTAATTCAATACTATTGCGTACCGCATGGTGTAGTCCGAATTGAAAACGTCCGATGTTGACGCCAATGTTGATGGTTTCGAAGTGGAAATCTAAATTGAAATAATTATTTTTTTCCAATTGATTGATCAAATTGTCAATGTCAAGAGAAGTAGAGCCATCTGGCTGATCTACAAATACGTCATTTATCGAAGCGCCTGTATGGAATACATTTCCATATAAAGCCGGTAACCCTACGACTACGGTATAGTCATTCATGATCGCCGGGTTGGTGAAGTTGGATTGTTGGGTATATTTCATAAAATGCAAACCAAGTTCTTGGCCTTGCACCGCCCATCCTACTAGGGATAGGAATATGATGATAAGAAACTTTTTCATGATTTATTATAGCTAGCTTGTGTTAATGGAATTATTCACTGATACCGACTCGCATTCCGATTTTGACGGTGCAGTCATTTGAACCTTGGAATCTGACACTTTTTCCGGGCTCATTGTCAAAAATGCTAATCAATTGAATAGAGTCCGCTTGGATTAATGCATCCAACTTGTCTTCCGTGATTTCGTATTCCGTCACATTGTAAGTAGTGGAGTTCGAGAAACCGTTTGCATCCGTTCCGGCTGCTTCGATAATTCTTTTCTCTGTCATAAGTTGGCTACGGTTCAAATCCAATAGCGAATCCAATACATTGCCATCTTTTTTGAAGTACAATTGTACTGCGGCATCGATAGGGATGTTGTTTTCTGTTACAACCTTCAATATAGCATAATCGGCGTAGTCAAATTCAGACAATTCAGTTGAGAATTCGGTTCTGATAGTAAATAAATCAGCATTGCCATATGCAGGTAAATCTACGAATACATTAACATTGAAGAAACTGGAGTCCGTAGCCCATCCGATGATTTCGGTATCTTCATCCGGGTTGGTCAGTGCTTCGAATTCGTAATCTACCGCTACTGGTTTTTCTAGGAATAAATCTTTAATGTTGGAGTTGGTTTGGTCGATTCTGAAGACAGTCCTTTTAATTTCTCCAACTTCTTCGAGTGTTGGGTAGTCAAAATAAACACCTTCTTCAAGTACTGCACTTTCAAGTGATTTGACGGAGCCGTCAATCATGAATAAATCCAAAGCGTTTGTCTTTGATACAACGGGAAGCCCGAAAGCATTTTCTACAGTAATGGTAATACTTGGATCGGCAAAATTCACACCTCCTCCAATCCATTGTTCGAAGAAATCAATGAGAATGGTGTCCCTAGGAAGTTCATAGGTCGTTTGTCCAAGATAGCCCTGGATGTATTTTGCGTTTAAATCTACGAAAGTCGCCCGCATTTGGTGAGTCGGATAACCCGGGCCAAATACGATTTCACCATCAGAATCTACCGGAAGGTATCTCATGTGGATATCGTCGTCCGGATCTTCGGGCGTTAAATTCCATCCTGTTAAATCCAGAACTTCGATTCCTGTTACTTCGTTTCCTCCGTCATGTGGCACTACATAAGTAGATTTTAGTGTTTCTCCCGTGACAGGATCCGTTACTTCAGGAAATTCGACAAATACTGTGACGTCTTTGTCATGATCGTGTACATACGAACAGTTGATTGTTCCGGAACGGAGCGTGACGTAATCCACTAGGTAACCTGTTGCGATGTCCAAAGCAAATTGATGAAAAGTATCAGGAATGACTTCAAAGTACAAGGGAAGGCTAAAGAATAAGTCTGCACTTGTCTGTTCCGTAAAATCTCCACGATAAATGAAATGGATCAAACCATCATCATCCAACTCGATGGTGGTCGTCGAATCCAATTCGCCGATGATGTCATTGATCGAGGTTTTGGAGTTGACTAATGGTATGGCAAATTCGGCTTGATAGTCGATATTGTCTGTATTGATGTCGTCAAATTTGCTACAACCTATGGTCAGACAGGAGAGTGTGAATAAGACTCCTAGATAAAAAATGGAAAATTTTTTCATGATATAAATGATTAGGTATGACAGTTGTATCTAGGGCCAAAGATACAACGTTTGAATTTTAGGGTGTGCTGTTTTGTTTGAATGTCCGCTAATGGTCAAATTCGATAGGACTGCCCCAATTCGGGAATTTCTACATTCTCAAATCCTTTTTCATTCAAATATTCGGCGAACTTTTCTTGTCTTTTTTCTACTCCATGGACTAAGAACAACTTTTTAAGATGCCCTTTTTGATTTGAAATGAAATCCGCTATTTCCGACCGGTCAGCATGGGCGGAAAAAGAATCCATTACAAAAACCTCGGCATTGACAGGTAGCCTTTGACCGAATAATGTGATTTTTTCAGCACCATCCCTTAGTATCGCTCCTGGTGTGTAAGGGGCACAATATCCAACGATAAGCACTCCGTTTTTGGAATTCGTCACATTGTTGAAAATATGATGTTTCACCCGGCCTGCATTTGCCATACCGGCCGCACTAATGATAATCATCGGGTCTTTTCTGGAGTTCAATTCTTTAGACGAGGCGACTTCCCTGATATAATGTAAATCATTAAATCCGAATGGATTGCTGTCAAAACGCATGTACTCATGAAGTTCTTGGTCAAAACATTCAGGATGAGCCGCAAAAACTTCAGTGGCGTTTACAGCTAACGGGCTGTCCACATAAATGGGGATATGGGGTAGTTTTCCCGCACTTTCCATTTGGTCGAGCATATACACAAGCTCCTGAGTCCGTCCGACACTAAAAGCGGGAATGATTAGTTTTCCCTTGTTTTGCACACAAACCTTTTGAATGATTTCAAGGAGTTTGTCAGCTTCTTTGGGTTTGGATTCATGCTCCTTGTCTCCATATGTAGACTCGCAAATTAAATAGTCTACTTGAGGCATTGGACGTGGATCTTTTAAAATAGGCCTGTTGGGTCGCCCGATGTCTCCGGTGAATCCAATACGGTATAACTTTCCGTGTTCATGAATTTCAAGTGTGACAGACGCACTGCCCAATATGTGACCGGCATCCCTATACATGACCCTGATCCCTTCTCCAATGTAGTGCCACTTATTGTAGCTCAATGAAACAAAATGCTCCATGGTTTTATGGACATGGGAAGTGTTATACAATGGTTCGATTTTAGACTTGTTTCGTTTGTTGTGGTACTCGGCATCGCGCATTTGAATCCTAGCGCTGTCCATCAACATGATACCACAAAGGCTTCTGGTAGCATGAGTACAGTAAATATGGCCTTTGAATCCATCTTTGACGAATTTAGGAACCCGTCCGGTGTGATCAATGTGAGCATGGGACAATATCAGACAGTCGATTTCATGGGGTTTGAATAACCAATTCCTGTTAAAATCATCCATGGCTTTGTCATTGCCTTGGTACATTCCACAGTCTAATAAAATTTTATACCCGTCACTTAGGGTGATGAGGTGAGCGCTTCCTGTTACTTCTTTTGCAGCACCGCAGAAGGTGATTTCCATATCAAGCATGATTTTGTCCGGCCTAAAGATAATCAATTGTTGGATGTAGAGGATTCAGGATTTAAACTAACTACAAAAGATAATATTTTTAATACATTGTCTCGCATAGGGTGGTGACTTATTATAAAGTCTCGTACATTTGCACCTTGGACAAAAGGCCTTGTCCAAAAAAAGTGTCCTCAAGGACTCCCCACGCCAAAAGAGTTGTTTGAACAAAATTTATGATAAGCTATATCAAGGGTGCCATTACATTAAAAACTCCGACTTATGTAGTCGTGGAAACAGGAGGTGTAGGTTATCATATCAATATCAGCCTCCAAACATATTCGAAAATCGAAAAACTCGAATCGGTAAAGTTGTTGACACACTTGCAAGTTAAAGAAGATAGTCATACACTTTTTGGATTCGCAGAGCCTGGAGAAAGGGATATGTTTACGAAGTTGATTTCTGTTCAAGGAATAGGAACCAATACGGCTCGGTTGATTTTATCCGGTCTTTCAACTGATGAGGTGAAATCGGCGATAGTGGGTGAAAACGTAACAGCGTTTAAAAAGGTGAAAGGTGTCGGGCCGAAAACAGCGAAGAGACTGATCTTAGACCTGAAAGACAATGAAATATGGTGGAGAAGAGGGCTTAACACTTGTCCCGGTAGACAATACCTTAAGGGATGAAGCGTTACAAGGTCTGTTAGCTTTAGGGTTTAATAAAATTGCGGTTCAAAAGGTGTTAAATCGCACACTAAAAGAAAGAAATGATATTAAATCCGTTGAAGAATTAATAAAAGCTGCTTTGCCACAATTGTAATTGAAACTTTAGCAGTATTTGTCATGTAAAATGTTACAAAGTCACAATTAACGGCATGGTTGTTTCAAGTATAAAATCCCCCTTCCGGGGAACAAACAATACTCAATTAGCGCCTTGTTTTAAACAAGGAGACATGCAACTCAATTTTTGAGCACTAGATATGAATAAGTTTTTCCTACTATTGATTGCCGGCTTGGTCTTAGGATTTTCAACTTCCTTTGCCTTGGATAATAATGGCAAGGATGGTCTGATGGATCCGTTTGACCATATTATAGCCCAAGTAGATGCGGATACCCTTCCGTTACCTCCTGAAAGAGAAGGTGATTTTATCACCTCACCCACCAATAACCCTTTTGATTTACAAGATCCTGATGTAATCAATCAACAGGTAGAATATGATCCGATTACCGGACAATATTTCATTTTGGAAAAAATTGGAGATAATTATATCCGAACCCCTAATATGTTGACGCTTGAAGAGTACTTGGAATACTCGGAAAAAAAGCAACGACAAGAGTATTTTGACCAATTGGCCCGAAATTCATCTGGCCCCTTAGGAGGCGGCACTGTTGAAGACCCTATTTCCAAAGTAGATATTCCCCAGAATTTACTGGATAAACTTTTTGGAGGCACAAAAATTGATATCCGCCCCCAAGGAAACATCGAACTAACTCTAGGAGCTGATTTCCAAAAGGTGGATAATCCGATTATTCCTGAAAGGCAGCGAACTCAGGGAGGATTTAATTTTGATATGGCGATTCAAATGAATGTCACCGGTCAAATTGGAGAAAAGCTTAAATTAGGAACGAGTTACAACACCCAAGCGACCTTTAATTTTGATAATCAAATGAAATTGGAGTATGCAGGTGGAGAGGATGATATCATCAAAAAAATAGAAGCTGGTAATGTGAGTCTTCCACTAAGAAGCTCCTTGATTCAAGGAAGCCAGAGCTTATTTGGTATAAAAACAGAACTTCAATTCGGACGATTGACCTTGACCGGTGTGGCATCCCAACAACGATCAAAAAGAAACTCCATTCAAATTCAAGGAGGAAGTCAATTACAAACCTTTGATGTTCCGGTAGATCGTTATGATGAAAATAGGCACTTCTTTTTCACACACTATAACCGCGATGGCTTCGAACGCTCTTTGCAAAACTTGCCGCAAATACAGAGCCTCTTCCGAATCAACCGTATTGAAGTGTGGGTAACCAATACAAGAAACCAAACCGAAAACGTTCGGGATATCGTTGCTCTAGCAGATTTGGCAGAAGGAGATCCAGCAAGGATTACCAATACAAATCCCTTCTTCCAACCCCCCGGGATTCCCGCTTCACCTGATATCTCAGGCCAACCACTTCCTACAAATGACGCCAACCCCATGCTGGATGTTATTACCAGTAATCCGGCCTCAAGATATATAGATGCAGCCATCGCCCAACTTTCCGGAACCTATGACCTCCAACAAGCGAAAGATTTCGAGAAGGTTCGCGCAAGAATGCTTAACCCGAACGAATATACCGTACACCCTGAATTGGGCTTCGTTTCATTGAATGTTACCCTACAGCCCGAAGATGTACTAGGGGTCGCTTTTGAATACACCTATAATGGACAAGTGTACAAGGTCGGTGAATTATCGAATGATGTTCCCGTCAATCCGGATACATTGAATGTCCTTTATGTAAAAATGCTGAAAAGTACGACTCCAAGGGTAGATATTCCTATGTGGGACTTGATGATGAAAAACATCTATTCCATCGGGGCCTTCCAAGTTAGTCGAGAGGATTTTCTTCTTGATATCTTTTATGAAGATCCGGGAGGAGGGGAAAGACGATTTATCGAAGACTCCTCATTGCCACCGTCCATCAATGGTGTACCTCTTTTGAATGTATTCAACCTGGATAATCTCAACGCCCAAGGAGATCCACGGCCGGATGGGCGGTTTGACTTTGTAGATGGAGTGACAATTACCACCAGAAATGGTCGGATTATGTTTCCCGTTCTTGAACCATTCGGAAAATCTCTGGAAGATCAAATAGGCGATCCTATCTTGGCCTCCCAGTATTCATATCCTATGCTATATGACTCTACGGTAACCATCGCCCAGCAGTTTCCCGAATTCAATCGATTCACTATCCGAGGTAGCTATAAATCGAGCGTTTCTTCTGAAATCTCCCTAGGAGCGTTTAACATTCCTAAGGGATCTGTGGTGGTAAGAGCCGGTGGTCAACAATTGACGGAAGGAGTCGATTATACCATTGATTACAATATTGGACGAATAAAGATTTTGAATGAGGCGTATATCAATTCAGGATTGCCTATAGACGTTTCGTTTGAAGACAATACCTTATTTGGTTTCCAAACCAAAACGATGGTCGGTCTTAGAGCGGATTACAAAATCAGTGATGACTTTAATATCGGTGGTACATTCCTAAAATTATACGAGCGCCCATTCACCCAAAAAGTGAATATAGGAGATGATCCCATCAACAATAATATTTATGGTGGAGACATCCAATATACCACAAAAGCTCCTTGGTTGACAAGAGCGATTGATGCCTTGCCTCTAATCCAAACAAAAGAAGAATCCCAGATATCATTCATGGCGGAAGGTGCATATCTTGACCCCGGTCACGCCAGTGCGATTTCTCAAGAAAACGAAGGAATTTCATATTTGGATGACTTCGAAGGTAGTACGAGTAGCTATGATTTGCGGATTCCTGCCAATCAATGGACAATGGCCTCGGTTCCTCAAAGCGACCAATTTGGTAACAACGATTTATTTCCTGAATCTGAGTTAGTAGATTCTACACTTTCAGGGGTGAACCGAGCTAAACTTTCTTGGTATCAAATCGACCAAACCGGTTTGGATGGTGATGTAGACAAGGAGCAAAATTATTATACCCAACAAATTGCTGTTAGGGATATCTTCCCCAATACACAAACTGTAAACCAAGGGGTGACAAATAACGTCATCCGTACCTTGGACTTACATTATCAACCGGATGAAAGAGGACCTTATAATTTTGATTTGCCCGGAGGAGGTACTCCTTATTCCGCCGGTATGGGGAATGATGGTAAATTATTAGATCCATCTTCTCGTTGGGCGGGAATTCAGCGTGAACTTCCCACGAACGACTTTCAAGCAGCCAATGTAGAGTTTATCGAGTTCTGGATGATGAGTCCCTTCTTGGAGGAAGAAATCGGAGGGTCATCTTCAATCGTTAGTGATGGTGATTTATACATCAATCTTGGAAACGTATCTGAAGACGTACTTAGGGATTCACGATTATCCTTTGAAAATGCTGATATAGAAGCGAACCGTGATCAAACTGCATGGGGCGAAGTTCCTAGAACCCAAGCCATCACACGTGCTTTTGAAAACGATACTCGTGACCAACAGGATGTTGGTTTGGATGGCGTAAATGATGAAGCGGAAAGAACTATTTTCGCTGAATATTTGAATACGATTCAATCTGCTCCCGGATTATTCGGAGGTGTAAAAGATGAAATTTTCGAAGATGTTGCTAATGACAATTTCGTCTATTACAATGACGCTGGTTATGGTGCTAATGACGATGTGTTTACTCGATATTCAAAATTCAATAATCCGGAAGGTAACTCCAAACAATCAGATCAGCAGGTAGAGTCCGCTACGAATATTCCCGATACGGAAGATATTAACCGGAATAATACGTTGGATGAAACGGAAACTTACTACCAATACCATATTCCTCTACGAAGATCAGGAACTCGTGAAGTGGAAGAGAACCAATATCTAGTAGAACGTTTGGAAGTAGAGGAAGACAACTCCGTTTGGTATCGTTTCAAAATTCCTGTAGATCAATTCACTGACCGTGTAGGTGGAATCCAAGATTTCCGTTCCATCCGCTTCATTCGTATGTATATGACCGGGTTCGATACGCCGGTAACATTAAGGTTCGCAAGATTCGAATTGGTAAGGAACACTTGGAGAAGGTATCTACGTTCTTTGGAAGAGTCAGGCATTGGCTCGGTTGGTGATGAAGACGATGAGACATTGTTTGATGTCAACGAAGTGAACTTGGAAGAAAACTCACTAAAAGCGCCATACAATTATGTCATGCCTCCCGGAGTGGAAAGAGAACAGCAGGTAGGTTCGCCACTAGCCAACGCGTTTCAAAATGAACAATCCTTGGCCATGAATATTTGTAATCTCCAAGATGGAGATGCTAGGGCGATATTTAAAAATCTAAACTTGGATTTAAGACTTTTCAAGCGATTGAAAATGTTTGTCCATGCCGAATCCGATGATGATATTGAACCCGGCAAGTTGAGCGTATTTATGAGAATTGGTAGTGACTTTGAGAAAAATTACTACGAATATGAAATTCCATTGACCATGACAACAGGGGTGTTAGACCCTAATATGGACGACGCTTATCGAGAAGCGATTTGGCCTGAAGAAAACGAATTCGATTTCGCCTTGGAGCTGCTTCGAAATGTAAAGATTCAACGGAATCAAGAAAACTTCGCACTCAATACCTTGTACTCCATAGATGTAGAAGAAAAACCCGGGCATCGTGTCGGGGTGAAGGGTAATCCGAATATGGGACTGGTCAAAAGTATCATGGTAGGTGTTCGGAACACCGAAGATGACGGACTGCCTCTATGTACTGAGGTTTGGCTGAATGAACTTAGAATGTCCGGCTTTGATGAGCGTGGTGGCTGGGGAGCATTGGCCAGATTAGATGTCCAAATGGCCGACTTCGGTACATTTAATGCTTCTACCAATTATACTAGCGTAGGTTTTGGTGGCTTAGAACAAAAACTTGCCCAACGTAGTCGGGAAGAAGTAATTCAGTACGATTTCGCTACTAATTTGGAGTTGGGTAAATTCCTTCCGGAAAAATCAGGAATTAAAATTCCCGTTTATGCTCAATATTCTACGACGATTAAAAATCCTCAGTATGATCCATACGATTATGATATCGAACTGAAAGATAACTTAAGGGCGGCTGAGGATAAGGAAACCCGTGATTCATTGAAAGAGCAAGCACAAGATTATACAAATATTCGTAGTGTTAACTTGACCAATGTTCGGAAAGAACGAACCAAGACGGATAAGACACCAATGCCTTGGGATGTCGAAAACTTTAGTTTGACATACGCATATTCAAAGTCGGATAAGCGTACACCTATTATCGCTAAAGACCAAATCAAAGACCATCAAGGAATCATTGATTATAATTATACACGAAAGGTAAAATACTTCAAACCTTTCAAGAATTTAGTGAAAAAGGATGGGCCGAAAAAGTACTTGAAATTCATCACTGATTTCAATTTCAACCCCATGCCGAATTCCTTTGCCTTCAGTACGAAAGCACAGAGGCAATTCCAAACGACCACTTATCGGTTTGCTTCACCAACGCAGAATACTTGGTATAATAAACAATTTACTTGGGATCGGATTTATGATTTCAAATGGGATTTGAGTAAATCTTTGAAGTTCAATTTCGATGCGAAAAACTACACTGTCATCGATGAACCGGAAGGTTTGATTGATACAGATATAGAACGTGACTCTATTTGGACGAATGTCCGCCAAGGGGGACGTAACAAATTGTATGAGCACAATGTGAATGTATCATATAATGTCCCATTGAAAAACTTCCCGTTCTTAGACTTTATCCAACTCAAAGCACAATACAATGCTTCTTTTGGTTGGCAAGCAGCAGCATTGAATACCGATTCTCTGGGTAATATTGTCAAAAACAATAGTACACGTCAAATCAATGGTGATTTGGACTTCACAAAATTGTATAACAAGTCCAAATATCTAAAAAAGATAAATAGTAAGAAATCCTCTGGAAAAGGGAAGAATAAAGGTGTTAGTATAGATGCCGGAAAATTGGGCAAAGACAAGGGTAAACCGAAAGATGATAAATCTGAAGGGAAAGATGGCAAAGACAAGAAAAAAGAAAAAGACAAAGAACCAAGTGCGGTCGCTCGGACACTACTCAGACCGTTAATGATGTTACGAAAAGCCCGGTTTACATATTCTGAAAAGTACAGCAGTATCGTTCCGGGGGTAATGCCACAACATCGGATCCTAGGCATGGACAATGGCTGGAATTCTCCGGGCTGGGATTATGTATTCGGACTGAGACAACCCAGTGAATTGTGGTTGACCAGCAATAAAGAATGGTTCTCTCCTAGTGTTTTTGTCAATCAACAAGTGCTTGGGACTTATACCCAAGACATGCAAGCGAGGGTAACCATTGAACCGTTCCGCGATTTCAAAATCGATCTTGAAGCAGATAGGAAAATAACGGAAAACTCTTCCGCTTACTTCAAGCGTCCGACCGAAATGTCAGACTTCGAATATTTGAACCCGCAGGTCATGGGATCGTTCTCTGTATCTTATTATACATTGGGAACCATGTTCACCAAAGATTATGATGCCGTATTCGAACAATTCCAAGATAATAGGGAAATCATTTCTCGTCGATTGGCAGAGCGTGATGGCAATCTCACACCTCACGAACTCGATTCCCAATTCGGAGATTATTATGAAGGATATGGTAGAACCAACCTTGACGTATTGGTTCCGTCGTTCTTGGCTGCATATAATGGAAAGAGTGCCCAAACACACCGCTTGGATGTATTCAAAACCATCCCGCTTCCGAATTGGAGGTTGACCTACAATGGCTTGGCCAAGCTGAAAGGATTGAATAAAATATTTACAAGCATAAATATCAATCACTCCTACCAATCCGGATTAACAGTCAACTCCTTCCGGACGGATTTGGATTTTGACGATGACAATCCACAGGCGAAGAATGAAAACACCGCCAATTATTATTCAACTTTCGAAATTCCGAATTTGGTGATTTCTGAACAATTCTCTCCTCTTTTAGGATTGGATATCAAGTTGAAGAATGGTATGTCAACCAATTTGGATTGGAAAAAATCAAGAAACTTATCCCTAAGTTTCACCGATTCACAATTGAGTGAAAGTCGCTCCGATGAGTTTGTTGTCGGCTTCGGATACCGAATGAAAAACGTCTATATCCCTTGGCTTGATTTCGGGGAGTTGACCGTAGATGGTGTCAAAAAGAAAATCAAGAAGAACAAGGGCAAAGACAAGGAAGATGATGACAAAGACAAAAAGAAAAAGAAGAAAAAAGGTAATGACCTGAACTTCAAATTCGATTTCTCTTGGAGAGATGATGTAACCATCAATCACATCCTCGATCAAAATGTAAACATCGAAACCCGTGGTATGAAGACCATCCGTATCAGTCCGAGTATCGACTACGATGTTAACAAACAATTGAACTTGCGCCTATTCATGGATTATAGTAAATCCATACCGGCGACTTCTTCCTCGCCACCGATTACAAATACACAAGCCGGATTGAAAATCCGATTTACGTTTAACTAACAATAAAAACAAAAGCCTCCGTTTCGTTTACGAAACGGAGGCATTT
>JAHDCE010000556.1 GCA_020630045.1 Saprospiraceae bacterium
TTAAAAAAAACAGTACCGGTAAAGACATTTACTGATGCATCTATACTTGATTTTAGATGTATATATAGTACAAGGAATACAATCGACAGAGAGAAACCACTCTGTCGATTGTTTTTATACTTGAAATAGCATGATTTTCAAGTATCTTTCCGGACTTTTACAAATTTGCAATCTCAACCAAAAATTAATCCGACAATGAAGGTGAGGATATTTCTTTTTTCCCTTTTGATTTTTGCAGCTCAATTTACAAACGCTCAAATTCATAATCCGGTGGATTGGGACTTTGAAGCTAAACACGTGAAAGGCAATGAATATGATTTGATATTCAAGGCCGAAATCAAACCGGGCTGGTATATTTATTCCCAATACTTGGAAAGTGATGACGGACCCGTCAAAACTTCTTTCGAATATGAAGCACCTGCTGATTTGGAGAAAGTGGGCAAAAACAAGGAAGCGAGCCCCAGTAGAAAAGAAGGCTACGATGACCTGTTCGAAATGAACGTGATCAAATTCGGTAAGAAAGCCACATTTACACAGCGAATCAAGGTGAAAGATCCCAATGTCGCGGTAACCGGATACTTGGAATTCATGTGCTGTGATGCTGAAAAATGCTTGCCACCGGAAGAAGTGGATTTTGAATTCAAATTACCTGCGGCGGCAGCACCGACTCCACCACCGGCCCCTAAGCCAGAGGCAAAACCTGAACCTACACCGGCACCGGCACCGGAAGTTAAACCTGTCCCACCACCGGCACCAAAACCTGAGCCGAAACCGGCTCCGAAAACCGAAACCCAACCCGTCGAAAAACCTGCTACCAAACCTGCTACCAAACCGACACCCAAACCAGAGCCGAAACCGGAACCTAAAACCAATACAGCGGCAAAAGAAAATGAAAATACCGAAGCGGCAACTAAAACAGAAGATGAAGCAGTAGCCGAACCGGCCGCCCCTGAAGAAACCAATCCCGGAAATAGCCAGGAAAGCGGAATCCTCGATCCCGTCAAATGGTTGGTTTCACATAAAAAATTGGATGATGGAACCTATCAAATCGACTTCAAAGCCGACTTGGATGATGGCTGGTACATCTATTCTCAAGAATTAGAAGCAGGAGGCCCTGAACCCACCGAAATAGGTGTGATGGAAGAAGGTGCCGCCGAACTGTTGGGCAAGGCGAAAGAAATTTCCGACTACCAAATCAAAGGTTTCGATAAGACATTCGAAATGGAAGTGACCAAGTACAAAAAAGACGTGGTCTTTTCACAAAAAATCAAACCGACCGACGCTACGAAACCCTTGGAAGCATTTGTCTATTATATGACCTGCGACGACGAAAAATGCTTGCCACCTGAAGAGTTGCCGGTCATGTTGGACTTGTCTAAAGACCGTGACTTTTATTCGATTTCCGATGCCTCGATTACTCCTGACCCGAGTAATGTTGCCGTCAATGCAGCGGGAAATGTAACAGGTGGAGTAAATACGCCTGTACAAGAAACCTTTAATAAAGCCAATGCCAACGATGCTTGTGGAGAAGTACAAATCGTAGAAGAAAACAGAAGCTATTGGAGAACCTTCGCACTCGGATTTCTAGGAGGACTTATCGCAATACTGACTCCTTGTGTTTTTCCGATGATTCCACTCACGGTCAGCTTTTTTATGAAAGGCAACAAGAGCAAAGCCAAAGGACTTCGAGACGCTTTGATATATGGCCTGTCCATCATATTCATTTATACCGGATTAGGAACGGCATTGACCCTTATCTTCGGCGCTGATATCCTCAACGCCATTTCATCCGATCCTTGGTTCAATTTATTCCTATTCGTTCTTTTGATTGTATTCGCTATATCGTTTTTCGGTTATTTCGAAATCGGTCTTCCGACCAAATGGGCGGATAAAGCAGATGCTGTTGCGGACAAAGGGGGGCTTATCGGTATCTTTTTCATGGCCTTGGTATTGGCCATCGTTTCCTTCTCCTGTACGGGGCCGCTCATCGGAGCCTTGTTGGTAGAAGCCGTATCCGATTCCTCAGCAGGAGGTATCGCCCTCAATCCGATATTCGGAATGCTCGGATTCTCTATCGCCCTGGCCCTGCCGTTCGCATTGTTCGCGGCATTTCCGAGTTGGTTGGCATCACTGCCCAAATCCGGCGGATGGATGGGAGATGTCAAAGTTTCCGTTGGATTCATGGAAGTCGCATTCTCACTTAAATTCCTAGCGGTATTTGATATCCTGATGCACAAATCCATTGGATTCAAATTGCTTCCTTACGAAATATTCCTAGGTGTTTGGATATTGGTCGCCATCATGTGGGGCTTGTATTTCCTAGGAGTGAATCCATTTCCCGCCAAAGGAACCCAAAAAGTAGGAATCGTAAAAATCCTCCTTGCCCTAGGGTTATTCGCCATTGCAGGATATTTGTTCTTCGGATTCAAAGCCGATCCGAATACCAAAACTTATACATCGCTTTCTATGACCAGTGGTATCGCTCCACCTGTTTGCCATAATCTATGGAAGCCTTGCGATTGCCCACACAATATTGACTGCAATAAAAACAATTATTTCGCTGCTAAAGAAATAGCGAAAAAGACCGGCAAACCATTGTTCATCGACTTTACCGGACACAGCTGTGAAAACTGCCGCCGAATGGAAGAACAAGTCTGGGGAGAACCCGATATCCTACCGATGTTGACAAAGGATTTTGTAGTAACTTCTCTATATGTAGATGAAAGGACTGTTTTGGACGAACCATATGAGTCCATTGCCATGAAGAAAAAACGCCGCAAAGTAGGACACTTATGGACGGATTTCCAAGTCACCCACTTCAACTCCAATTCACAGCCCAAGTATATCATCGCCACACCTAAAGGTGAAGTCATGGTCATACTCAATAAACCGATCGGCTCTACATCAAAGGAGAACTTCAAAGACTTTTTGGAGTGTGGATTAGATCGGCATATGGCACTTAAAAAAGGGATGTTGGGATTGAATAATTAAAGATTTTAAGTACCTGGACAAAAGTAATTGAATAATGATTTTCATTGGTATTTTTGTTTTAGTCGAGGGAAGCCCAGAAACTGGTAGCCATAGCTACTAAGTTGAGGACTGTACGAAGGATAAAGCAAAAATACCTGAAAAGCAT
>JAHDCE010000557.1 GCA_020630045.1 Saprospiraceae bacterium
TGGTAGCTATGGCTACCAGTTTCCGGGCTTCCCTCGACTAAAACAAAAATACCCAGGAAAATCATTATTCAATTACTTTTGTCCAGGTACTTAATACTCAATCCCTAGTATTCCCACTCAGATAATCTTGGTAATTCGCTCCACTTCGATTCATCATTTCAACAGCCCCCAAACTGGTTACGGTCGCTCCCGTGATTCCCTCGATGGCATGCTTGCCGGAAAGAATGGATGATTCATTTTGGAATAACCCGAAACTTATGCTCAATGAATCCGGATTTAAATAAGACCCAATGAATTGAAGATTGAAATCACCATCGGCTATTTCCGCTCCCAAAGCTGGTGATTCACCTTTATGGTCGAACAAGACTTTCCTAATTTCAAGTGTTTCTTTATCCAATAGAACCAATGCCCAAATTTCACCCCATAGCCCATTTCCATATGCGGCAATGATTACTTCCGGAGAATCTTTAATTTCAAATATGGGGAGATTAGATGGTTGTTTTTTTAATTGATAACTAATTTGATGTTGAACATTGTTGAGATGGACATTAATGGCCTCCTCCATTGAACATTCGACAAGCCTTCCCCTTGATGATAATAATTTAAAGTTCACGACATCCTTCAAGTCAGCATCTTTTGAAAAATCATTGGATGCCAAGCTTCCGATTTCGTTTACTGTCCAGTCGAAGTTCAGTTGGGAGATTTTATCTTTAAACTTAATGGGTTTAGAAATAATAAGGTATGGATTGTCACACATGACGATACAAAAAACAATCATAAAGAATACAAGGGTAAATACAAGGGTGAATTTTTTCATTTTTTACTTCATTTTAAATTCATAAATTTTATAGATTTCTGGAAAGGAATATTGATTTTCGAGGTCTCCGAATTGTTTTGAATAATTCAATATATTATTTTCCGGAAAGGAAAAATCGGCTCCTGCATCTACAAAGATCATACGGTCTGATTTATTGATTAAAGCCGTATCCATTTCTTCATAATTCGAGATAAAGAAAATTCCTTCCTCCTTCATACATTCATACATGTTTTTCTTGATGTCTTCGACGTCATAGTCTTGATAACATTCCTTATCATAATAATATACGAAATTCATATCAAACCAAGGAGGACAAATGTAAACCAAGGAATTCGGTGTGATAATTTGACTCACCTTCAGTACAGTGTCCTTTGCCTCACGGCCATTTGAAAACCAAGGGTTAGAAGTGGCGGCAAATAAAACGAATATGATGGCAGGGATGACATGCTTGTAATATTTCTTTTGAATTAAGGAATAACTAGCAAGGGACAATACCATATAAAACGGTACTGCCGAAGGCATCACATACCTATCCATGAACATCGGAATTTTGTAAGAAATTCCGAACATGAATAAAAAGATAAATAGAAAAGAAAACACTATAAATCTAATCGGGTAATTCGATTTTTCTTTTTTTAGCATTGCAGCCGCTCCTCCCGAAACCAATATGATTATAGCGACAACAGTGACTAGTGGTTCGTTGCAAAACTTCCACAACATGTTATAAATACTTTCTATTCCTTGTGGTCCTTGAACCCATGTTCCATTTGAAGAGGAGTCAAAAAAACGAGTGAAGAATATAGGAATATTAGGACTGTACAATAATATCAAGGTTATCATTCCGAATAGTAATTCTTTCCAGACTCGTTTGAGCAATGTAGGAGAAAATAGTAGGAATAAAAATTGGGATATCAACACGAAAAAACCGAAGTAATGCGCATAAATTAAAAGAGCGTTTGATAGTATTAAAAGAATATAAATTTTTATATTTTTTTTTCCTGAAATAATTTCTGAAAAAGAAAATATGGAAATTGCGGTAAGCATTCCTATAAATGAATATACCCGAGCTTCATGAGAGAAAAAAATAAAATAGTTGGAAAAGATAAAAAGCCCGGAGGCGAGAATGGCTACCGGAGTATTTGCATGTTTATATAACAGTTTATAAATAAACCAAATGGTAATACCACTAAATATTAGTGATGGAAAGCGTACCGACCAAGGAGATATTCCAAAGATACCAATCCAATAATGGAGAATGATTTCGAACAAGGGCGGGTTGTTACCGGTGGAGAGTTGGGTGATAATGGAATACACATCCATTTGGGCATGATAAATACTGAATGGCTCATCACCTGCTATTGAGTTATGAACCAATCCGATTCCCTTGTATATTAAATTTATGATGACAAGGATTAAGGGCAACCATATTGAATACAAGTTATCCTTCCACCAATTGGAACTATGTGCTACTTGTTCGCTCATTATTTATTCCTCAGGTTTCTTTTCACCTCTTCAAAAAAGTTACGGGTGGTCATTTTATCGGCACCAAAAATTTCTAGACTACAATCATCATCAGTGCCATATAGTATCAAGCGCTCGTAATCCGATTTTGAATATCTCCTCATTCGGTTTTCATCTCCCATCCAAGTGTACTCATTAGACACTTCGGGACGAAGGTGTCTCAAGTATATTTCAATATCATCAATATTCTTGATGTCCAGCATTTCATAATATCCGATTTCGGTTTCCCATTCCGGCAAATTTTCCAACCTGAATTGCCAATCGAATATTTGGGTAAAAACAAAATCTGAAAACGAACGGGCATATAAATTCCATCCAGTTGGAATATCATTGATATAAACCTGCGGATTATCCAATCCGGTTTGATATTCGAATGCCAATTTAAAATTGCCTTGGTTTTCTTGTCCGAATTCAATGAGTGTTTTATTTAAAGAAGGGATGGTAAATGCATTTGAAATGGATAAATCTGTCAACCAAAAATGATCATTATTGCTATAATATTCTAGGATTTCTCCATCTTGGTTCATCCAACTGTTCCTCCATTTCCATTGAAGGGCCTCATGCAATTTGGCCCACTCCAATACGGCTGCGGGTAATCTTTCATCATATTCCAATTCCAACTTTTTATTGGAATCCAGTTTGTGATTGAATCTTTTATCCACCGCCAACATTTCAAGTATCCTTGAATGGTATTTGACTTTCATGTTTATTTTTTTACGGGAAATTGGTGATTAAAATCATGAATGAAATATCCTTTATATTGCCGAGAACAATTGCAAATTCGAGTTC